>CAYJTD010000087.1:0-6715 GCA_964372525.1 uncultured Nitrosopumilales archaeon
TTTTGGTTTATCATATTCCATTCTGACATGCCAGATGTTGTCTTTTCTAAACTTGGTAATGGTGATTTTCATGCGTAATATTCTAGGCTCTTTAATCGTCTTATGCCTTTCTACTCGCTTGCGATATTTCGTGATCAAAATTTTGTTAGACCTATGACCCTTTTGCAACGCCTTTCAACATGACCCTATATCGCAACAGCACCTGGAAATACAATCGATGAAATTAGATTTATCTTATTATCTTACTTATTCTCTACTTGCTTGATTATCGACTATTGATACCTGCTTACATTACTTGATCACAGTCAGCGCCAGCAAAAGTAGTGGTACAGATATGCTTACAATCAACGTAGTCACAATCAGCCACAAAGCAGTATGTTTGTGCCTATACTCCTCTTCATGTTTGTGTTCATGTCCATGTTCGTGCTCGCTTGCCATTCACCATCTATTGAAAAACCGTCTATATGAATTTTTAATGTTGGGTAATACATTATCAGTTCAACCGCTTGCATGCAGCAACGTTATGCATATTACATAATCTATAGCAATGGGCAAGACAAGATAAGACAAAACGATAAAACGATATTAGAAATCATCTTTGTATCATATGCATGGAAACCATTGAAGAGATATCACGCATGATAGATGAAATGCTTGTGAAGATACCTCGGGATAGGGATTACAATACAGTATTTGCAGACGTATCAAAATTATTGATGGAGAAGCATTCCTATGCTGTACCACCCATGGATCTTAGATTCAGATTCACGCTCTTCATGCAGGAAGAGTTTGACGCTATCCCCAAAGAGGAGTGGAAGATTAATGATTCTTCTTGGCTTGCCGAGAACGAGCATAAAGCCAAGGACAAATTGCTTGCATGGATCCAGCAAGAGATCGCTTAAACTCTTATTATCATTATGTTTTGCTTAGAACATCGTATGCTCGATCATTACATAAAGCTGTACGAATCAAAGACGGCCAAGTCAAGAGCATTGTATGATCAATCGATGAAAAGGTTTCCCGGTGGGATAAGCCATAACATAAGGTTCTATGAGCCGTACCCGTTTTTTACGCAAAAGGCACATGGCAAGTATCTGTATGACATTGATAATAATGAATATACTGATTACTGGATGGGGCACTGGAGCCTGATTCTGGGACACTCATCATCGACAGTTGTTGAAGCTTTGAAGCAGAAGGTTCCCGAAGGAACTATCTTTGGCACAGTCAATGAACTAAGTGTGAGGCTTGCTGATACTATCAGCAAATTGATGCCTAACGCAGAATTAATGCGATTTGCAAGCACCGGTTCCGAAGCTACAATGCAGGCGGTAAGGCTTGCAAGGGCATATACTGGTAAAAGGGTAGTTGCAAAGATAGAGGGTGGCTGGCATGGCTTCAACAGCTCATTGCTGAAATCTGTTAATTTTCCGTTTGACGCTGACGAAGGTATGGGTTTGCTTGAAGATGAATTGAAATACGTTGTATCATTACCGTTCAACGATTTGGAGGAATCATTGAAGATTCTTAACAATGTCAAAAACGATCTTGCATGTATAATAGTCGAGCCATTGCTTGGCGGTGCCGGATGCATTCCGCCTGATACTGATTATCTGCACGGACTGCAGGAATATGCCAGAAAGTCCAACACTTTATTCATTTTAGATGAGATAGTGACAGGTTTCAGGTTATCATTAAGGGGAGCTCAACACCTGTTTTCTTTAGAACCAGATCTATTTACGCTTGGCAAGATAGTTGGCGGTGGCATGCCAATAGGTATTGTTTGTGGAAAGAAGGAAGTTATGGAATTATCAAATCCTGTCGGCAAGGCAAAAAAAGACATGTGCAGTATTGGAGGAGGCACATTTTCTGCAAATCCACTAAGTATGGCAGCTGGTCTGGCAACACTTGTTCATCTGATAGGGAATGGGGATGGCGTATACGAAAAAATAAACAGCATAGGGGAATACGCTAGAAAGAGCATTGATAAGGTTATGAACGAAAACGGTGTAAGAGTAAAGACAACAGGTATGGGTTCTCTATTCCTTACGCATTTCTTGACTGATAAGATTTCTAACGTGAAAAATGCTGCCGATGTGGCTAATTGTAACACAGACCTGCAGAGGGCATATCATTTTGCACTCATTGCAAAGTGCGGGATATTCTTCCTGCCTCATAAACTGGGTGCAATTTCAGTAGAACATGCAGATGAAGATATCAAACAATTGGTTAGCGCATCTGAAGAACTCGCAAGGGAGATCAGAAGTTTACGTTAATGTTACACGAATTGAACTACCAGCTGTCTTCCTGCCTGTACTGGCATTGATATTGAAACAATCCACGGATTATGCTCAGCTTCATGACTATCTTCTGACAGGTCGAAGAGGAAACTCGTCTTTCCAAATATCATATCTATCTTAGATAATTGCGTATCACTGACATCTACGTTTATTCTCTGTCCATACGTGTATATTTTTGCAAGCTCTACAACCTTCGTAGTATCGTACTTTGTATTAACAATCTCCATTGATATCACAATTCTGTCAGCATAAGCTTGCGGCATCCATGCGAATAAACTGCCAAGCAACACCGCAGATATTGCAATGCCTATTACTGCTTGTTTAACTTGCATCATGGAAGAGTCGAAAACAAACAATATAAAGGTACTCCACACTTTTAAACAAGTTAGATCTTTATTTTATTGCATCAATTATACGCAATTGTATAACATTGTAGTATTACAAGCTATTTTTATTGCATATTATGACGAAAGATGTAAATCCTACTTTCATGAATTGCGATTATGGGTTTAGATCTAAAACCGCTTGTAGAACCTGCACAGATTAAACTTGAAGAGTTAGCAAATAGAGTTATAGCCATAGATGCTTACAACGCGGTCTATCAGTTCCTTGCAATAATACGTGGCCAACAGGGCGAGCATCTTACGGACAGTTCTGGCAATGTTACAAGTCATTTGAGTGGATTGTTTTATCGCAATGTTAACCTGTTAGCTATAGGCATGAAACCCATCTATGTTTTTGATGGCAAACCACCATCGCTGAAGTATGCTGAGATAGAACGAAGAAGACAGGTAAAACGCGAAGCGACGGTAAAGTATGAACGGGCGTTGAAAGAGGGAAGGCTAGAAGATGCTAGAAAGTATGCACAATTCACCTCCGTTATACAGGATTACATGATCGATGATGCGAAAAGATTGTTAGATTCGTTGGGTATACCGCACATAGACGCGCCTTCGGAAGGCGAAGCTACAGCAGCCAATTTGACAATCAGCGGCATAGCACATGCATCGGCTAGCCAGGACTTTGATTCTTTGTTATTTGGAGCAAAACACTTGATCAGGAACTTGACTGTTAGTGGAAGGCGAAAACTTCCAAACAAACAGGTATTCATAAACGTTGAACCCGAAATCATTTCTATTGACAAAACTCTCGGAACTCTTGGAGTAACTAGGGAACAGCTGGTTGATATTGGCATTCTTATAGGCACAGATTTCAATCCTGACGGCTTCAAAGGTATAGGACCAAAGAAAGCGTTCAAGATGATCAAAGATCATGGCAGGCTGGAAGACATACCAGATATGAAGGAAAAGTTGAACGAAATAGATTATGTCAAGATACGTGAGATATTTCTGCAACCAGATGTTGTGAGCGTTGAGAAACTTGATTTCAAAGACCCCGACAGCAATATGGTGATAGAGTTTCTCTGTAAGGAAAGAAACTTTTCCGAAGATAGAGTTAATTCTGCGTTGCAGAAGCTGAAGAAAGCTAGTGAGACACGCAGTCAGACGCTGGAACAGTGGTTCAGTTAAGCTGGAATATGATTTATAGCCAGTTAATGATAATAAAGCATGGTGATAATGCTGAAAACTGAACAAGAGATCAAGGCGTTATTATCGAAACTTTCGAAATGGAAAGAAGAACAGGAGATGAAAGATTATTCAAAGCGAGAAATGTTTTATGAGGATGAAGGATCAGGTCTCCGTATTCTAGAAGATGTAGAGCATTCTGGAGTAACGGAATGGATTGAGGCATTAGGTTGGGTATTAAGCAAAAGTAAGAGTAGATAACAATACAAAACTAACTTGAAGTTATGATAATTATCCAAGCCGTCTTATTGCTTCAGATATGTTCCATACATCAATTATTTCTTCATCCTTGATCTTATCAAAATGTCTATCGTTAGTTATGAGAGTAGCTTCAGTTTCTAAACATGTCGCTGCATGTAGTATATCTGCCTTTTCATATTAAATATCCTACCCATCGGATTTCAGATTTAAATCCTTGGGTATGACTTGACTTACCCAATAAATCTATAAACAAAAACATATTTGAAAGCCTCACGCAAATCATACCAAAAAGTTAGATACAACTGTTGTTTAAGCACATATAGATTAACAGAAGGTTCCCAAGCCAATTGCGCGGGTTCGAATCCCGCATCCCACATATAGTACAATGCGTCATAATCCCAATGAACAAAAACGAACTTTGTCACATAACAGATTTCATCAATCAAGAACCTTAATGACAAAGTCGATCGGAAAAGATATTCTTTGATGCTTCTTTGAATAGAGCGTGCTACAGTTGGATATGAATAGACTTATTTAGATAAGCTGAGAAAGCTTTATGCACACTGGCAGATTCAAACTCGTGCTTGGAATCTCGCCTGAGGCGCCATTCAGGACAGGATCAATCTAACAATACATTATTGTTCATGGTCAAGTATGAATCAAAATCTTTCAGCTGATAAATGTTCATGTTTTACATTATTGCCTTCCTTGGCCGTGCACAATAAAAGAAAATGTGTTTTGTGGTTTTATGTATGAAGGCTTTATTGTGCGTAGCTAAGAAGGCAGCTCTTTGCCTTTGCTTTGCAAGAACATTCTTTAGTCATTTACAGACAAGTTTGGCAAAACTGGGAATCTGAAACCATTGTAATAAAAGAGCGGCTTAAATTTGAGACTCTTTACCTCACTACCAAATTGCATTGCTAGAGAGAGTTCATCTTTCTCTTCCCGTATAGGTTTTGGTTCTGAAGCCAATACTATGTCTGCGTTATGCCATGCATCCTCAGGAACCCCAAATGTACTTAAGGAGATTGATAAATTTGAAGCTCCATTTACTCGAAGGTCAGTTTGCTTCGGTAAACTCATATTTCTTCCCTCATAAATAGGTGTTAAAGCCAAATCCTTGCTTTGTGGGAGACTAACCAAGACAGTTACTTCGTATCTGCCGGAGGGAAGGTTCAAGTTCATAATGTTTTGGTGTGGAAATCTTATCTCCTCTCCATTTAGCAGAACCTGTGTTATGGTTGCACCTGGAGTGATGTAACCAATAGATCTGGAAGCTATTAGCGTAACCATCTCTTCTGCGTCAACAATGTAAGTATCCTTAATCGAATTATTGAGAACGTTGACATCTATTTCCCTGTAAATGTCTGCATTGGGCGTGCTCGATGCTGGGTACTTCATGAAGCTGATCTCTGAAAGTTGTGAGTCACTTTTAGTTAGTGTAGCATAAATCCAGAACTCATTTATTTTATCTCCTTCAGAGATGATAAAGAGCTCCGATATAGTTCCTTCTCTTGGAATAGTCATCTTGAGTTCCCACTCAAGTGGAACAATCGTACCTGCATGTATCTTGAATAATTCATACTCTATCAAAACTCCTTCTTTATCAGATTCTCTAACCAGGAAGCATCCGTTAGATAATAGATCGCAAGAAGTTTCTGCTGGAACCCAAGGGAACTTGTACAGTCCTCCTTCTCTTACAGTTATCGTGACGATCTCTGTAGGTTCAGGAACGTAGCCCGACGTTTGTTTTAATGATCCTGATTGGAACGATATAACAGCTATGAAAAAAATTATTACGGCAGCAATCCCTATCAACAACTTTGTAGCTAGTTTCAATTATACGATCCTTCCCTTCATTGTACGTTCAAATTCTTCTCCCAGCTTGTGTAGGTCTCGCCTGCAGGTGAAGATAAAACAACCTGCAGCATGTGAGTTCCTCTACTTGCCAGCCAGTTATGAACGACAGATTCTGTACCCAATGGGATTATCACTCCAGATACCTCTTTAGCCTTATTACCGTCTACAAAGAATTGCACAACAACCCTCGAATGTGGTGAGACATTGCTCTTCACCAAGGCCCTTACCTCTACATCCTCTCCCTGCTTTGGCGAGTCTGAAGAGAGTTTTACTTCTAGGGAAAAAGGATTTTTGCTAGCTGGTTGCACAAGACCTTCACCCATTCCACTTATTGGTGTATGTATTTGCTGGGCGGATAAAGAGCTCCATACCACGAAGCCACCAATAGACGCAGCTGCAACCCCTACAACCACAATTAGTAAATATTTGCTTTGCAAGCCCATGGAATCACTCATACCTCAGCGCTACAGCCGGATCCGTTCTTACTGCCCTGATAACTGGGTATATGCTACCTATTATGCCCAAGATGATAGTCATTCCAAATATCTGACCTATAAGCAATGGTGATGCAGTATAAGTAACGTTGAATATATCTCTGCTACCTCCGACCACTATCGAAGACAGCGAACTTCCCGAAAAAGCAAATATGGCTGCGCCAAGTGCACTTCCAATCAAAGCTAATGCAATCGCTTCAACAACGAATTGCTTTGCAACATCTGAGTTTGATGCCCCTATAGCCTTTAGAACTCCTATCTCCTTAGTCCTCTC
>CAYJTD010000088.1:0-6617 GCA_964372525.1 uncultured Nitrosopumilales archaeon
TTCCTTTCTTTAGATTCATTAGATCCTCAAATTATATGTGGCAAACGCCTTATGTCCTTGAAAAGATCATCATCAGGTTCCAGTTGAAAGAGTAGCTCCATTGCATTCAATTCTTTCATATGATCATTCTTCTGCCTGTAAAGCTCTACAAGCATTTCAAGCAATTCCTTATCCTTATCTTTCCTCAAGCCCTGCTCGCATTTCTCTATGGCCTCGTCTATTCTGCTCAGCTTTACAAGCTTCCGGGCCAGAATGATATAGTCATCAGCCTCAAGCATCTTGCTTTCTGCTAAGTTAAAGAAACTTTCATCATCACAGAGAAGGTCATAAACCTGAAGTAGGAGCTCCTTTATCGATGAATATCTGTACCTGGTATCCCATCTACTTTTTTGTGTTATACTTTTATCCAGATTTTTGAACTTTGGCAGAAAATAATCCTTAAGAATGTTAAGACCTTCTTCTCTCAAAGCTTTGGTATAAACATTAAGCACTTCGTCTCCGAAGCCGTAGTCATTATTCTCCCAGTGGTAGATTATCCAATCAGCAAGTTTCTTCTGGTCGCATTTGAACCTGCTTAATGCACCTGCGTGAAGCTCCATTAATCTTTCAATAAACTCCCCGTAATTGCCGTCAGAATCATCACAATTTTCATAATGGCTAATGCATTTCCTAATGAAGCGCTCAAGAATATTGCTAGCTTCCTCTGGAAATTCCCTAGTCATTTTCTCTATTGATTCGTAAATTCTTTCAAGCTCGTTCAGGAAGTCGTACATCTGATAATAATCTACAAATCCAGAAACGGCATAGTTAATTTCATCAACGTATTCCTTTATGTCAATTCTATCATGCCTCTTTTTAGCCATCTTCAGGGAAAGCTCTTTCCTTATTTCATTGAACCTTCTTGCATATTCGTTTACAAGTGCAACGAGATCCTCCTTTCCAAGTTCTGAAACATACGACGCAATGTCTTCGTTCGATACTTCAAGCCTCTTGATTTTTGCAACGTTGCTGCCCTTAGCTACCATAAGCGTTGCTGCCACATGTTTGCAAAAATCCATTTCAGCCGGACAGGAGCACTCTGGAATAAAGGCATCGTCCCTGTAGCTGATCTTCACCTTGTAAGGCCTAGGCATCGTTCCCTGCACGGAAGAATGCAGTTCGTTACGTTCAATTCTGATGTTAGATACGTTATCCAAGTAATCCTCCGCCTTGAAGATAACACGCTCTCCACACAGCTCTTCTACCTCATCCTCTGTCAATCTTTTCAGCCGCTCAGACAGATCCATACAATTTACCTATCTCATTGAGCAGCGTTTCCTTCAGTCTTCTTGCCCTTTCCAGACCCTCCTCTGTTATGATGACTGACTTCACCTTATGAGAGCTGCTAATGTACCCTTTCATAGCAAGACTGTCGAGTGTACCAAAGTCGTAACCTTTCCACGATCTGGTGACATAAAGTTCATCGATAACTTTTTCCTTCCAAGAGTAGAGGTACAACAGAAGCAAAACCAAGTCCTCAACAATCTGTTCTTCATCCATACCTCTTTTTAAGAGCTTCAATAGATATGCTTTTTTCCTTTTTTGCAAGATTGTGGTATTTGAGCGGCAGGAAGAATTTTCGAGTCATTATGTTCAAGTTGCATCCGTGCTAAGCTTTCAAATTTGAATCTCTGTCAGATATACTGTCACTATCAAAGCCACTCCTTAAAGGCTTCTAAATACTTGCGAGTCCTCTTGTCAAGAACTGTTACTGTCTCTGCAGCCACTTTGTATTCGTTCATTTCTACCCTAACGACCGCAAGAAGAGCTGAGCCGTTCTTATTGGTATCAAAGCGGATCAACAAGCCCTCCTTTTGCCCCACTTTGCACTTGCAGGGGAGATCGATTTCATCTTGGAGGTAAGCACACCAGCCACCTATCTGCTCATATTCGTTATAGCAATCAGTGGTAGCTTCTTCTGCTATCCTCTTCAATTCGCTTTTCTTAAGCTTCAATTTCTCAGTATTAAATCCAAACACTATTGTTTAAAGATTAAATGGTGCCTTAAAGTTTAATTTTCACCGCCAGTATTGCAGGATGGAATGAGCGGAGCAGAGTCCACACAGTCACTTATCGATCAGCTCATCAGAACTGGAAGGCATGTTAATGAAAAACTAGCAGTGCAGATACTTGATCGAAAGGAAGAAGCATTGCCATATCTTATCGATATTGTCGAGAGTGATAAGTATTGGAGGAGCGAAGATGAAGATGAATGCTGGGCACCAATAGCTGCTGTGCACCTGCTTTCAGTGATAAAAAGCGAGGGAGCTCTAGAAGCACTCGTATATACGCTCTACAACTACACCGAGGAGTATGAAGATTGGCTCACAGAAGATGTTCCATCACTCCTAGCACACTTTGGATCAGAGGGATTCGATCGACTCACACAGGTAGTCTTGGACAGAGGTCTTGACGAGTGGGCCAGGGATGCAGCCGCAAGAGCAATCATGGTCATAGCTACTACAAGTGGGGACGGTACACTGCGGAAGAGGACAGTAGAGTGCCTTAGGCAAGCTATCTCGAAGGAGAGCGATCCCCATACAAGAAGCCTGCTTGTCCTAGAACTTACGGAGATGAAGGATGAGGACTCTGCAGTTCATAAAATCACTATTTGATAGAGGGATGATACATCCGATGGTGACCACATATGGTGAAGTCGAGGATGTATATTCCTGGTCATACGATCATTTGTTGCATATACATAGTGACACAAGAGACCCGATGGGTTACTTCAGACCCGGAAAGTATATGGATAGGTTGCCGTCCCTTGCGCAAAGTGAAGCGAGCCCAGAACAGAAACTCGAGCATGCTACAGTGGGAAGAAATATTGAACTTTTTGGTCCAAACAAAGCTAGCTCGGAAGCGGGGATCAATACTATCGGCGAAGGTATCGTTACCAAGAGACAAATTAAGATAGGCAGAAACGAACCATGCCCATGCGGCAGTGGCAAGAAGTACAAGAAGTGCTGCCTTCTATTGCAAAAGCGAAAATGATTTCTAGCTCCTATGTGATAATTTAATCTGGCGTGGGTGAGAGCGGGGGAAATAACAGGTCATCGTGGATGCAAGACCTGTAGCGCACCAATGCCTTCACGGCAGAAAACGCGCTCCACAGTGCTACCCCACGCCTTGCATCTAGGTTTCGTTAATGATCAATAAAGCTCATGATTCTTGGGGCCTGCTGAGATTTTCTATATATCCCATGTTGTATTCTACGAATCCAGTTTTTCATCTCGATACTTCTTTCTCTAGGATTCATTGTATTTCATTAGGTTATAAAACAACTCTGCTTGTTCCATTGCATCTTCCAAGGCGTTATGAGTATGCCTACGCTTGGATTTGAAAGAATCATGTATTTTCTTTTTCACCGTTTCGCCCCATTCGCATTTCATCATTCCCATATAGTAGGCTTTGATATCTAAACCACTTATGCCAAAGGGATTAGTTCCAACATATTTATGGAAATAATAGTTCACAAAGCTCCAGTCAAAAGTTGCGTTAAATGCTACAAAGACAGGCCTTCCTTCGATTGCTCTTACCCATTCATCAAACTCCTTCATTGCAATTTCTGGAGCTTTACCATTCTTCTGTAGGTGTTCCATTGATAGCCCAGAAACTTCCAATGCTTCTTTTATGTAATTACTGTTAATGGGTTTCAGTTCTACATAGAAGCTTCTTTCCGTATTGGAAACAAGGCAAGCACCTAAGGATAGCATGCTGTACTCACCTGGAATTGGACCTGATGCTTCTATGTCAACAGAAACATAAACTTCAGTCATGTAGTCAGTTTGTGACATGAACGATAAAATCTTTTGGAAGATTGCCTAAAGTTTGCTCCAGTTCTAGATCTTGTTTAAACATCTAGACTTGGATGGTCATGCCTTTTTGACAGTGGTTCTATCATCTATTCATATTCTTAAAAGATCGTTCTAGGACCTTTTGCGTTGTTGCCAAGGAACTATATCCTCAACCGTTATCTTTCTAGCTTGCTCCGTAATAGCCGAGTCTTGAAAAAGATAATCTAATGGATGCTTTATCTTTCCTACAACATTAATTCTAACTTTAGGTATCGCTTCTCCTTTCAGTTTCCTTGCTAATAATAGAAAATTCTGATCGAATTCATCCAACCTGTTAAGAAACTGCAAGTTCTTGGTTAGGGTCATAGCAGCCCTATCCAAGGAGAAGTGGATTCCCTGTCTGATATAACCAGTGACATCATCGACATACAGTTTCTTATCTAAACTTTCTTTCAATTTGTTATAATCAAGTTTTGGGTTATACGCCTTACCAACCCTGAAAAGATAGTAGATGAACATCTTCCTTACGAGTCTTTTATTCAGATGCATTTTACTTGCCTGATGTATATCGTAAATGTCTCTGGCCCTAGCTCTTGAGAATAATGCTCGTAACTTTGTCGATACAAGTTCGTCTATTGCATATGTTCTGACTTTGCATGATTCTCCTGTATCAAATAACTTGAACGGCCTTATTTTGGTATTGAGTATCGGGAACCTTTCTACATGGGAAATCTCAATCTTTAGCCTTGCACTAGGCAATCCAAATAAAGGTTTGTATACGGCTTGTATAGTGGTTTGATACCAGTCTCTTCTGGTAACCACAAATTGGTAGGCTGGATCGTTCTTAGATAATACCTTGATGATCTCCTTTCTTACATCTGGTCTTTGCCTTGCAACCGTATACTTATCCCCTAAATGATTAAAGTCCAGATCGACTGAAAGTCTTGAGGTATCCTTGAGATAGAGCTTATTTATAGCTGTACCACCTTTTAGGCATAAAAGTGAGCTCAGAAGATCATTCTCAACGATTTCCTTTAACGCATAGGAAACTCTAACATCTTGTTCAACCAATGAAAGGTCAGAAATTCCTACTTCATCAGCCCAGTTCCTTAACATTCTTTCTGTTATATCTAGCATCATTATTTCACTATCTTCACATTTTCAATTATCATCCAGTTACGATTCAGCTTCCCCTTTTTGGGCAGTTTGGGTTCTAACGAATAAACAAATTTTTTATCCAACAGTTTATGCAGACTTGCAATTACTTTTTTATCTACATTCAATCCTTGGCGCATTAATTTTTCTAATATGCAGCCTAGCCTTTGGGCAAGCGCTCCATTATTAAACAGCTTTACATAATCAACTAATTTCTGCCATTCTATCCTTTCAGCAGAGTCATAAATCATTACTGCAAGATCACTAATACCACCACAAAGCTCTGGTCTTTCCAAACAATCAAGTATGGTCTTTTCAAGATTGGATACCTTCAGTTTTCTGTCAGCATATTTCATATCTTGGATGCCAAAGAATCTATCCTTTTTTACAGTCACAAACCTTATAGATATTCCAGATGCTCTAATGTTTCTTCTTCTTTTTGTTACCGCTATATGAAAGGTGAATGGTAGTTGGTGAGCTATGCCATGCACATGTGCTGCGCTTATGTATGCTACATAGTAACTTCTTTCCAGTTCAGACATAAGCTCATCGATTATTAATAAGGGATCTTCGCTGAAGCCTTTTCTGCCGTACAAGATCTCAGGATGCACGAGCAGGTATGTACCCTTTGCAAGCTTAACAACTGCATCTTTCTTTGCCAAGCTGTAAAGCAGGTCTTTAGCATAATTTTTAGAGATACGCAAATGGGAAGATATAAAATCCGTATTAACTATTCTCTTACCAAGCCTTAGGCTAAGGAAGTATGCCGTCTGTTCTACATGACTTAGCGATATTTGTTTTGATGGCATTTACGTCACTATCATGGTGACGTAGAGAACATATAAACTTACATGCCTATTTCAAATTTCGGATCAAATTCCGTAGAGAGATCCGCTTTCCAGAGAGCTTCTTCCAAAACCATATGCAAAATTGACCTGTCAATGCGGGATGCGGGATTCGAACCCGCGCAATTGGCTTGGGAAGCCAATGTCCTGACCGCTAGACCAATCCCGCTAGGTTTGGTTTGCGGCTTGGATAATAAAAGATCTTCAGTTAGGCCATTAACCTTACCATGCCTCTTATGTAGCCACCTTTAATGTGATCTACGATAGTAGAAATTAGTTTGAATATTAAAGCCCGAGAGTATCCTAGATACTTGTTGGACTATTAGAAAAACTGAAAGTAACTTTCTTAAAACTTAACTGCAAGTTCTTCGTATATAGTAGAGGAGGCTAGCAAGACAAGACGCACGATTATGTGCAGTACGAACGAACTTGATTTACACTACATAATGTATCGGAATCTAGTTAGGCAGTGTTTCTGCACTGCAACTACAAACTAACTACGATTAGGCAGTTCATAGACATCAAGATGAACTTCAGTAGCATATGCTATTTTGGAGGGATGACGTATAGGATGCATGTATAGCCTCATACTGTACAGTATAATACAATGATGAAAGGCTGCGATCTAGGTATAACTTGCGAAATTCCCGAACAAAACTTGCGATTTGACTTCAAAACAGGTTGCGGTTTCGAAATTTAGGTTCAAAGGTTGTGATTTTGGCACTACAACCCCAACCGCAAATTTTGAACGTAAAAACCACAGCTTTACAGGATCACAACC
>CAYJTD010000089.1:0-4933 GCA_964372525.1 uncultured Nitrosopumilales archaeon
ATCGTAACACTGTATAGTGCAACCACGTTCTGACAATATCTTTAGCCTGAGGTCGTATGGTAGCAGGATATGTGGTATTGAAGAATTTTTCATCACTTCTGTATTTTGTAATGAACAGAGGTGATATGCTTGAATCCATCCATGTATCGAATGTCCTATCATCGCCAATGAATTCTGTTCCATCACAATATTTACAGCTCTTGAAAGGAGGGTTATCTTTCCACGGTTTGTAGTATTTTCCAGTTTCGGGTAGGTTGGGTTTTTTACATTTTTTACAGTACCATATAGGTATCTCCGTACCGTAGAATCTTCGTCGCGATACAGGCCAGTCTATTGTTATGGAACTCAACCAGTTCAGCAGAATATGCTTGTGCATATCAGGGTGAAACTTCATCTTTTTTGCAATTTCCTGCAGTGTCGGGATAAAATCGATCTGCTTTACGTAATACTCACTCATGGGAATTATCTCTATTGGAGTTTTATGCCTCTCACAGGTCGGCGTGTTGTGCATTATCTTCTCTTCCTTTACAACAAGGCCCTTGCTTGTCAGATCCTGTATTACCTGCTCCCTCACCTTGTTTACCTTCATGCCCGCATACTGCTTGGCATTATCAGTCATTACACCATTTTCATTTACTGCAACTATTTCCTGCAATCCAAATTCTCTGAACAATTGTACATCTGTATGATCGCCGTAACTACAGATCATTACAACGCCGGAACCAAACTCTGGCTTTGCCGCTGGGTGTGCCTTTATCTCCACTTCTCTATTGAATAATGGCAGTACAGCATGCATTCCATGAATGCTCTTGTACCTTTCGTCATCAGGATTTACAATCACTGCTTGGCATGAGCATAAAAGTTCGGGCCTGGTAGTTGCTATTACCAGTTCGCTATTTTGTTCCTTTAACCCAAACTTTACATGTACAAGTCTAGATGGTATTTCTTCATGGACAACTTCGGCGTCTGCTATTGTAGAACCACAGATCGTGCAGTAGTTGTTTGGTCTGTTTGATTCGTAAACCAAACCTCTCTTCCATAATTCTATGAACGTTGCCTGCGTTAGTGCTCTGTATTCATCTGAGTCTGTGCGGTAATACTTACTGAAATCACTACTGAGTCCCATATTCTTCATTATCTGTATCATTTCTGCTTCAAGATCATCCAATGCAGTTCTGCAAAGCTCTAGAAACTTTTCCCGCTCGGTATGTCGCATGCTTATCTTGTACTTCTTTTCTGTGTAAATCTCAACCGGTAGACCATTTCTGTCTATGCCTATAGGAAACAACACGTTGCGTCCTTGCGTTCTAACAGTCCTTGCAATCATATCTATCTGTGCATAGTGTGCCGCGGCACCAATATGCCATGGCCTGCCGGAAGGGTATGGCGGTGGTGTATCAATTACAAAAGGTTTGCCGGCATTTACATCGAATTTGTGTAAATTCTCATCTTCCCATTGCCGCAGAATACTTTGTTCTATATTGGGATCCCACGTCTTTTCCTTTATTTTTGGTTCCATATGATATAATGCAAGTCATGATGTTCACTATAAATATCTGCATATGTGATGCGCTTTGATTTATATCATGCTTGTACTAATTTACATGCAATGGTAAAGCAGCCAGAAGCATTTACAAACGAGCAAGGAAATGATGAGACATACGTAGATGATGCTATCATTAATTCGTCAAATGCTAAACAAGACAGTGTTATTATTGAAGATGTAGATGTCAGACCTAACGACAATAAAGTTCTTGAGATACTGAGTGAAGACAGGTCAAGATACACTTTCAGAGGTCTGATGAGAAAGCTCGGCATGCATCAGGAAAGTCTGTCACGTTCGCTTCATAGACTCGATGAATTGGGGCTTATACAGAAATCACAGTTAGGTTACAAATTGAGCAGAAAAGGAGAGTTTCTGACCAAAGGCAATGTTGGAAATTCCAAAGTTGCTTACATGCCACTTCTGCAGACATACATACCGACTAATATTAATGCCGATAGCATAGTTGGTACGCTAGCTGGTAGATGGTTCAAGAACTTGCGATGGTTGGGGATGGTAGAGGATGAAATGGGTTCCATGTTACGATGGACGAGTGAAGATGGATCATTTCAGTTAAATCTTAGAATTGTAGGCAACTGCATAATCATAGAAACAAATGCTAATGATAATGATAAGAGTAAAGTGGAAGCCATGGTTTGTGCGTACAGAATATTTGAGCACGTATCCAAACTATACAGCAACCAATCAGGTAACGTGTTGTCATACACTTTTGCAAACAAAAACATAGCAAACTAATGTGACCAATTTTAGTAATTCATAGTCAACTAATACAACGTATTCTATAATATTATCAATGACAACAATAGTAGCAATAAAGAGTAATGATGGAGTGGTACTTGCTTCGGATAGAAGAGCGAGTAAAGGATTCTTTATAGGCTCGAAGATAACGCAGAAGATCTATAAGATCGATGACATGCTTGGGATGGCAATTGCTGGGCAATTATCTGATGCAGAGTACATGGTAAAGATGGCAAAGGCAGAGCGTAAACTCGTGGAGTTAAGGCGAGGATATCAATTAACTGTAAGAGAATCAGCTAGACTAATTGCAAACCTGGCATATTCAGGTTTAAAGAGCTATACACCATACTTCGTTGAACTACTTGTTGCTGGTGTTGATTTCAATGGATCGCATGTACATGCAGCAGATATGAGTGGAGCGATAACAAAAGAAGACTTTGCATCATCAGGTTCTGGTTCTCCAATTGCGTATGGAGTGCTGGAAAGTGGGTACAACCAAAATATAACGCTCAACGAGGCAACAACACTTGCATCAAAAGCAGTTTTAGCTGCAATTGAACGCGACCCAGGTTCTGGTAACGGTGTTGACGTGCTAGAAATTCCTGCGTTATTGACAAAGGAGGTAAGATGAGATAGATGTCAGATCAAAACCTCGGCAAGTATCCATATTACTATGGTCCGCAGGGAAGATTAGTATTAGTAGATAGTGCGTTAGAAGCTGTAAGTAGAGGTTCAACTACAATAGGACTTAAAACAGAAAAATTTGCTCTGCTGTCAAGTCATATAAAACCGATCAGGCCTTTAGTAGAGCCGTCTGAAAAAGTATTTCCTATAGATGAGCATATGGGTGCAACTGGTTCGGGTTACATTGGTGATATACTAAGGCTGATAGATGAATTGAGGCTTGAAGCTCAGAAACACAGGTTAGTGTATGAAACTCCTATTGATGTTGGTTCACTTGCAAAACATATTGGTACATTCCTGCATAGCTACACGATATACACAGTAAGACCGCAAGCAGCATCTGTAGTCTTGGCAGGTACTGATCCAACCGGCATACAGATGTACCAAATTGATCCAAGTGGTACATTCTTCAAAGGTCAAGCATTCGCAATCGGGCAAGAATCTGACAAGGCATTAGATGTGATACAGCGCAACTACAGTGCAGATATGAACGTTGATCAAGCAGTGCAGCTAAGCAATCAAGCAATTGAGTATGCGTTGAATGAAAGACCTGTAGTAGAACATGGAGTAGTTAGTGCCGATAGTAAAATATTCAAGAAACTTTAACCTTTAATTTTTTTAATTCTAAACACCTTAGTTGTTTAGTAATTCCAAATTTAGTCATTCATATTGTACAGGATCGTTGACTCCTAAAGCCTTGAATGCTTCCATTCTTGATTTGCAACCATAACACTTTCCACAATGTTGTTGTGTTTTGACATGACAACTCCATGTAAGCTCTAGGGGCACATTCATATCCATTGCAAACTTGATAACTTGAAGCCTATCCAAATCTGCTAGAGGGGTTGTAATTTGATAATGAGAGCCATTGCGTAGCATGCAACCATCTCTAAACAACTTGTTTAACTCACCTAGGTAATCTTTGGTGGCATCAGTGTAAAACTGCATGTCTTGTTTGTTGTGACCGCCTACTATCCATTTTGCATTAATGTATTCTGCGTAATGTGCTGCTATTGAATAAAACATCAGGTTTTTTGCAGGTATATAGAATGGCCATCTCACATCTCCATCTTTTACATATTCGCCCTCGTATCCAAGGACGTTGAATGCCTCCTTTACGAAAGGAATTTCTGCTTCGATCAGTTTTGCATTTGCGCTTTTGCTCAATTCCCTTGCAGATTGTATTTCCTTTATCCATCGATCATAGTAATTTAGGGTTAGTGCATAGACGTCGTGTTTCTGGTTTTTAGCCCAGTACAAACATGTTGCCGAATCCAAACCTCCAGAAAGAAGTACTATGGTCTTATCGCTCATCATTAGAGACCTTCGATATTATATGCGCGCCCTTGCTCACACCTTCATATATGTAAACTCCCAACGCCTCTACATTGCTTGGCATATTTGGTGCAAGCAACTTTATGATCTCCGTTGATAGATTTTCAACTGTAGCTTCACCAGTGAGCATGTATGTAGTACTTTTTGGAACTTTCAGATCAAAATGACCTTTCGGTCCTTCAAACGAGATCCTGTAGTGTTCATCGTCTTCTCCAATCAGGTATTTCTTGTTTATGAAGAATTTGTGATCCAGTGCACCGAGAGTTGATTTTATTGTTCTCTTAGCATCTCCGAAATCAATTACCATGTTATTCTTCATATTTCCAATTATCTCAACCATTATACTTGACGTGTGTCCATGTAAAACAGAACACTTTTCCACTAGAGGAAGTATATGTGCATAATCGAATGATAACGACGGGTCTTCGATAAAGATTGAGCCTGTTTGAAGGTTCTCAGTATCATACGAGAAGAAAGAGTTTATCTCACCAATCTTGCTTGCATATTTAGAATGCCCTACAGCCATTATTCTTTCGCTGTTGTTATTCTTGATCTGTAAGAATTTGTCAGCATCTTCTTGGCTATCAATTACCTCAATCAGTCCCATTTTTG
>CAYJTD010000089.1:4943-6594 GCA_964372525.1 uncultured Nitrosopumilales archaeon
TGCCATGATGCTTTTTGTGGTCACTTTTGTGGGCACCTTAATCGTCATTTATTCCGTAGGTTATATGCACAAAGATCCGCACTACGCGCGTTTTTTTTCGTTTCTTTCGCTTTTTTTATTCTTTATCTGTAATAATTTGTCACCATCTTCTTGCCTACCAATTACCCCAAACAGTCCCATTTTTGTCCTCAAATCGACTCTGGCGTTTGAAGTATTGTTCATTTTACTATCATATTCGTAATCAATGCCAAGGTATTGTAGCAACTTTGCTACAGATAATTCGGCTCTGCTTCTTAGCATGTTGCCCTTACCATCTATGTAACGCAGATCGCTGTCACTTATGACCTTGCCCTTGTTCACGGTCCAGATATGCGATGTTCTACTTATATAAGTTCAGATTTGTCTACAGATTCAATTTACTTACTACCTTGTAGATACCACTGCTGAACTGCATTGCCTTTTTCTCTCTGCGTAAAAGCGTGTCAGGTATGTCAAGGTTTTTTGCTACTTCACGCAAAATGATCTTACGCTTGCCTGCTTTATCTAACTTCATTCGTAATGGAATGGTTACTGCATATTTGACAAAGTCTAATGCAGCATATGGCAACAACAATCTAGTGTAGAACGATGAAGCTGATTCGTCTCTCTCAAAGTTATCTATATGTGCATTTTTCACGTCATTGAACATCGAATCTTTGACTTTACTAGTGGAATTCCTTAGATATTTTAGATATCTGGCATATCCTCCAAACAATTCATCTGCAAGCTGCCCAAGCATAAGTGCATCATAGTTCTTTTCCTTAGTATGTTTAGCCAGAATATGAATTACGCATGCGATGCTAGCATGCATTGCATTTTTAAATTGCATGACTTGTTGCAGATCCTTTACACAATTCTTCACCATTTTTTCATCAACTAGTACAGTTTCATGATTAACATTTAGCATGTCTGCAGAATCTTGCCCTAATTTGTGATCCAATGAACCCTTCATGCATACAGTCACTGCAAGTATATTATTGGGTACAAGTTTTGCTAGTATTGTGCTGTCTATTCCACCTGCAAAGCCAAGTATGACATTCCTATTTGCAACTCTACATTTGATAGATTCAGAAAGTAATTGTGTTGTCTTTTCTATTGCTTCTTTAGTATCACAACTCTTCGTTTCATATATGATAGGACTGAATTTTGTTCGTCTAATTGTTTTAGTCTTAATTGAGGCTTCGTAAAGAAAGCCTGGTTGGACAGGATTTGCTTTAAAACCAAGTACGTGTAATGCGTTAGGGTCTGTTGCGACTAGTAAATTGTTCTGATCTTGTGAGCAATACAACGGTTTAGTACCCAATGGGTCCCTTGCAAAAATAACTGAATCATTATCTGGTATTGCCAATGCATAACTTCCATCAGTTTCAGACAGTGCTTTTGTGAGTTTTTTCCTTTCTTTGCTTAAATTAATAGCATTATAAAATTCACCGTGAATTATATCATTGTATGTTCGGTTATCTGTTAAACATACGCCTACGCATGTGTTACCAAACTTCTTTACATCAAATCCTTTCCAAGCTCTATAATTCATTGCTTGTAGCGCATTATTAAAATTAGGTAGTTCTGATTTTGACAAGAGAACTGCAAACCCGTTGATATTTGTCATGTT
>CAYJTD010000090.1:0-6566 GCA_964372525.1 uncultured Nitrosopumilales archaeon
GCTGAGATAGATCTTTTAGCTTTGACCATAATTAAGCAGTTCAATTTTAGATCCATCTTTGACGCATATCATTGTGCTACAGCACTCAACCAAGTTCGAGATCACACAATAGTCTCTACGGACGAAGTATTTTCTTCGGTGCCAGGGATAGTAAGGGTTGATCCTAGGGAACTGATCTGAGCAACTAATAACAATAGGTATTACAAGACTTGATAGAACCATTAATCGAGAGCAGATATACCCACTTCGATAGAGAACTGTTGGCTTGTGTTAGGATTTAATGGCCCTGTAAGTATAATCAACCTAAGCTCGATCTCCGCACTTCCTGGACTTGTAGAGGTACCTGCATTTATGGGGAGGGCAAATGTGTTAACCCCCAACAGCCTTAACTCATTCCCAGCACCTGATGGACTCCTTACATCTACTGATATACCTTGGGGAGCAATAACCTCAACAGCAGCTATCGCATTTGTAGATCCTAAATTCTGAACATTTATGCCACCAATTGTTATTATATCTCCCATTTCTGCTAGAAAATTTGCTTTAACAACTTGAGTGAACACTGCAGTGGCTCCAGCCGCAGTCGCACCGTCCATTGAAATGGACGATGTGGGGTCAAACCTTACACGTGATACAACAAAGGTCTTTGAATCTACGTTAACTGGAGGCGTGTTCGATGTCAATGATGATAGATCTAAACTTGCTAGGGTGGGTATTCCTACACTCATGGAACCACCAACGATTATGAGACTCAGAACAGCCCATATAGGAAATCTCTTCGCGCTTACTGATGGGATCTTTAATGTTACCGTTCCTCCCTTTCCTGTTTTAGCATTATTGATTGATTTTGTCTTTCCAGATTTATCAGATAAGACATTATCCTGCGGGGCGTCTATAACCGGTAGAATTGTTACCTTTCCCTTACTCTCCATGCTATTAATCTTAGGCAAGTCTGGCTCCCTTTTACTCATTGGCAGCCATGCTAGATGCTTCCTATCCATCATTCATCAGTAGAGATAGCGAATATATAATACGCTACGAATTTTTACTTCTTATCAAAGCGTAGAAGCATTTTTTGATCGTTTTTTATTCCGATAATTAGAAAATTTTTGCGGTGATAATGGTTCTATACCAGTGCAGAAACATGTTACTATCAATAGTTAATACATGATAAAGATATTTGTAAAATTATCTGACGTAATGATTTTGAAATTGAATAGAGAATGTTAATTACTTACCTATAGTTTGGCAGTCAGTTACTTACGTACTTAAATTATTGAGAGCGGACTATTCTGATGAGATGGCTAAAAACTCAACACGCAATCACAACCCTCCACATGCGCATACACATACACATGCAAATGGACGTGTAAAGAATGCAAATGTAACAGAAGTGCTCAGAGAATTTGCTCTACAAACCACCAACAGCTTCCCTGACAGGCTAAGAGCAATCGATCTCTTGGCTGAGCTAGGTAACAATGGTTTTGCTGCACTTTCTGAGATCGCCACAAAGGGTAACACGCTAATAGAAAGAATGAACGCGATGGATAAACTAGAGCAGATAGTAAGGGCGAGCAAGTAAACATCCATTTCTTTATTTTTTATTTTTTATCAATTAATTAATTCGAATAATTGCTTTGTTGCATACTTTCGAGAATCGCCGTTGAAGTACGTAGTCCATATGTTGTGATGCCCGTATCAGGATTCAATGATTCATAATAAGACAAAATTCAGCACAAGATGACGAATATCTAGAATTACGCGACAAAGCACACATTGCGATATGTTTAATAGGAACAAGGCACAGGTTATTGTGTTTGATTTATTCAGAATTGACTAGATTACAGTAAGCTATATATATATTTTATCCATCATATATAGTGATGAATATAATAGGAATATCGGAATTTCGTGATGCTAGGATCGTTGACATTGCTAGATTTGGATCTACTATATCTGGAATATCAAGTGAAACAGGAATTCCTTTTGCTACCGTTCGCAGAACTATATACAAATTTGAAGATATGGGAATCATTAAAACTATAAAGAATGGCAATAAAGTCTTTGTGCGAACTACTAACCCTAATCATCCTATTGTTCAGTCTATGGTAGGAATGACAAAGTGGATCACTGCTATAATCTGGAATCCAGATATTTTCATTGCACGTATATTTGAAAAGAACAATATTGATTATGCATTTGTGGGTACTACCAAGATAAAATATACTCGTAAAGAATCTAGGAATATGGTTCAGATAGCTGTAAGAAAAGAACATTATGAGAAGGCAAAGAAAATAATCCAAAGGGGATTTACAGAAACCGGCATCAAAATTACAGAAGACCCACATGAAATTATAGGTAATGCCATGTCGGTAGTCTATGTCAAGTGTTTTTCGGTAAACTATGTGAAATACGAAGAATATATTGTAAAAACAACAGATTCTAATGAAATTATTAAAGTTAGAATAGCTGATGATGATACTGAAAAAGAATCTATGCGGCATGCTACAAAAGAAGACGTAATGTTCATTCCTACAATACAGTGATATCTAGGTTATGCAAAGGGAAAGTCCACCGGCAATTTGGTTGCCAGAAGCCTATCGTTTTGGTAATATTTTGCAGTCGAACGCAATTACATATGCTATATTTGGAGCGGGTTCACTTGCTGTTCATAAGGTAATGCAAAGACCTACTCAAGATATCGATTTTGTCGTAAAGGAATATAAAAAAACCGTCAATCTGCTGAATGATCAGCCTAACCTTACTGAGAGTGATTTAGCGAAAGAAAAAGATGGTATCCAAGTGGCCGATTTTTACTTTGATACGGGAGTATCTATTCAGATCTGGCGTAATAATCTGTATTCGCTTCCAATGACTCCAGCGGCTTGGTCACGAGTTGTCATCAGGAATGTGCCTGGCTTTGGGCTTATACGAAGTATTGGCATGGAAGATCTAATAGTATCGAAGGTGGGTAGATTCACACAACAAGTAAGCGAGAACCAATATGAGGCCAAGAAAAGTGTAACAGATATTATAGCGACCATACAGGTTCTACAAAAACCAGACTACCAATATATTATACAAAGACTAAAAGATGGTGCTAGAAGAGAAACATCATCACAGATTTCTAAGATACACCCACTAGATTGGTATTTCATTCGTGAAATAGAAATCTATTTGGAAATAGCAAAAAATTTTGATTTGCATAAGATAAGCAAATTTCTTTCCACAATAGTAGTTAGTATGAAGACTCCTAGTGTTGAATATTATCTCCTACATACTCTGCGTAAACGAGGCATTGTAAGTAAGTTTCGAGATTTTTTCATGTTAAAGGACGAAGAAACATCTGTTCTACTGAAGCGATGGAAATCCTTTGTAAGAGTTAATGGTGACCAAGTTGAAGTTAATTCCAAAGATATTAAACAATACATAACCAGTTTAGGTCAAAAGGAACTACCTGAATATGGTAAATATCTTGCCCACTCAGGAAGAGGTGAATCCTAGGTAATTGAATTATCATAGTAGTTATAATTTGCGTGATATGCCCTTTAATGTTATTCGCAAGAAAACCAAAATGCAACGTCATACTCTATCGAAATATTTAGAGAGATTTGCGTAAAAAGGCCTTGTTTATAATTATAAACGAGGAATCTAGAGATTCTCTGTTCCATTGTTAAGAGAATTTCTCCATAGAAGATCGATGATGTAGACAAACACTGTCTACAACGTCTACAAATACTCAAAAGACGATAGAGGTGGGCTTCATAGCCTTCCCTAATTTTTGTTTTAGTAGTGAAAAGTTACCGTTTAAACGAATTTAGTGCAACCTTAATGATTATTCCGAATTATTCAACACAGCACATCTTGGCAGTTCTACCTTCTCACCTGTGCTGGAAACTATCGATGGCAACGCGAAGAGATGTGGATTCTTGCTAGGCCCATGAATCCTGCACTCCTTCCACTCATTATACGCTAATACGTTATCCTTACCAGTCTGCGCCTTAAGATACTCAATATAATGTTCCATTCTTTCTTGTTCATGTTTTGGTATCTTTTGCTTATTGATTGCTTTCATTGGCGTCATGCATACGGTGAGTTAGAAAATATTTATGCTCTTATGTAAGATTGGTAGTGAACTGTGTTTCTATGTTTTGGTATTAAAACAGATCTTAAGAAAGATTGATTCGTAGGCGATTAAATATAATGATACTACAGTTTTCTTGTTGATAAGTAGAACGCTACTCCTAGTTATAGTTGTTATTGCTGCCGTAGGTGGAGCTGTAAGTATAACAGCTTTTGCAGTTACTCCTGCTCCATTCTTCTTTGGCTTTAACCCATCATCAACATTTAACTTTGGAGCCGATGTTACTGTTGCATCAAGGGTAAGTTTTGATCCTTCTTCAACAGTTAGCTTTACTGGAGGTACCAACTCAACAGCTGAAATTAGCTCGGAGCGTGCTACGCTGAACTTTGCTGCTTTGGATTTCGATAAAGTAACTATTAGTGGTATAAAGGTGCACAATCATGGTTCAACAAATACAATAGCAAAATTAGAAGTAATAGCACCAAGTGGCTTTCTGATTGACGCCAGGTCTCCTCCAACGTCATCTGATCCGCTAAGAAGAATTGCGCCGAATCAATTTGCTGTGCCAATTGTAGGTGCAGTTGGTAGCAATCCGGGTGTTTCAGAAGTGCGACTTGAACTAATGTATTGGAATAGCACGTCTTTCGTTAGCACTGATAAGAAGTTTTACCCTGAAATGTGGTCTCTAATGCTTGGCAGTTTAGGTAATATGATCGTGAATTTCAAGGATGCACATGCTCTTGCTAGTTTAACTGTGCATAAGTTTTTTGACGAAGACCAGGATGGAGTTCAAGATTCAGGTGAAATCAATCTATCGGGATGGAAGATAAAAGTGTTTGATGCTACTGGCACAACCCAAGTAGCTGAAGGTGTTACCGATGCTTCTGGTAATGTCTCCTTTTCTTTGACTGAAGGAAATACATACAAGGTGCGTGAAGTATTTCCATCTGCACCAGTAGGATGTGAGGGTGGTCAGTGGGTACAGACATTCCCCGGTGGTCCAACTTTCGAATATACTGTAGTGTTAACCTCGGCAGGAGCGACAGTTAATTTTGGTAATACTCTTCAATGTCTAGCAAGTATATTCAAGTTCTTTGATGAGGATGGTGATGGAGTACATGATTTAGGCGAGGGAGGTTTGCAGGGATGGAAGATACGGATTTACAATTCAGCAGGTACTGCATTAATACAGGAGAAGTTTACCGATAGTACTGGAACAGCAAGCTTTGTTCTTGAACAAGGGCAGTCATATGTGGCTAGAGAAGTTATACCTACAGAAACATCTTGTGAAAATATAGGTCAGTGGGTACAGACTTTTCCTGGTCCACCTAGCAATGAACACTCCTTCTTCTTACCTATAGATGGTGGTGTAAGTCTAAAGTTTGGTAATACACAGCAATGTCTTACTGGTGTTTATGTCATAGAGTTAAGAGTCTCTTCGCTTGACTAACGTTACTAAGCGCAAAAATTATGGCTATACCTTTCACTGGTGATTTCAGGCTTGGACTGATAACACTGACGATTTGGTCTCGGATAACGATTTGTCTGGCGAGCGAGTTCGGGATCTCTCACCTGGACTAAACATATTTCTTGCACTTGGTAAAAGAGATACAACTCTGTAAAATGAACAGGATTGTTCTTGACAGCATGTAGCACATTATCAACCAAAAGGAAAAATTATTCACGTTGAAGTTGTGATCTATAAGATTGTTGCAACATTCTCTTAACTTTGAATTGAGAGTTTGTTGAAATTCCTCTGGAGATAATTCTTCAATGTAACCGTAAGCAATGTCCTCTATAGCGTAATTTGCAGCTGTAATGATATTTTGATGTTCAAATGTCAAAAAGAATACTGCCTTTATTTCGCAATCCTTGTAGGAGATATTTTGGCGCAGGACGAGTCTTCCACCAGTTATCAAAGACTTTCCTACTGGTTCAAATCCTGCTCGCCTGATTATGTCACTGATATCTATGTGAAAGCTCACGGATTCGTAACACTAGCGGAAGTATATAACTATGGCAACTCGCTAAACCTAATCGCGATTTAATATAATGATTTCAGTTGAGGCTCGTACTCTGACTTCACTCTAAACTTGTAGGGTATAGTTACTTTCTCGCCAGGTCTGAGTTTTTGTTTCGGCATTTCTGGAAATGTCTCCACAACATGCAGATCATTTGCAAGTCTGTCTATTGCAAGCCATGTTGACGCATCATCATATCCAATAAGTTTCTTGATTGTCTGAAAGTCGTATCCAGAATTGTCTTTCGTAAAGAGTTTTCCCAACGCTATACAGGCATCGCTAGCATAGGGCTTCTTGAAAGCCACTTCAATCAGATTATCATTTGACTGCATCTTCAACCACCAAAGGACTAAACTGATACATATCAATAATTACTTCCTGTTCGTATTTATATCTAATTGAGGCATGGGCATAATTATCAAACCGAACACATCGCATATGCACACATATTTTCCACTGGA
>CAYJTD010000091.1:0-6526 GCA_964372525.1 uncultured Nitrosopumilales archaeon
TTGTCAGAGTAGAGGAGTTCCCCATGGTCAAATTTGGGGTGCAACAGGGGTTAAATGTCGCCAGGATGGGATTGAACGAAGAACAGCAGCTTATGGCCTGTATGCTTGCAGACAAACTGAATTACGATTCTGTATGGATAATGGATCATACTAATGTTCCTCAATGGTCTAATGCGATAATTAATGATGCGTGGATCTTTCTTGCTGCAGTTTCACAGGTTACAAAAAATGTTGAACTAGGTACGTGTGTAACTGATGCGATAAGAAGACATCCATCGACTGTTGCACTTCAAACGATAACTCTTGATAGACTATCTCATGGAAGAGCAATACTTGGCATCGGTGCTGGTGAAGCACAGAACATAAATGATTTTGGTATACAATGGGACAAACCTGTAGGACGTTTTGAAGAACAATTGCAAGTTATATCATTGCTCTTTCAGTCTTCGCCAGATAACAGAGTCAGCTTTGAGGGGAAATATTACAAAGTGAATAATGCATGCCTACAAACCAAATCTGTTAGAAATCCTAGACCACCAATGTTTTTAGCTGCAGGTGCTCCTCGAACGCTTTCACTAGTAGGAAGGTTCGGTGACGGCTGGTTACCTATAGCATATACACCAGAATTGTACGAGTACCATGCAAAGATAATTACTGATGCTGCAAAGGAAGCTGGGCGTGATCCGGATAAACTGGAACTTGGCCTTGATATTGATGTGTACTTTGCGGAGGATGCAGAAGAGGCATTTGCTAAATTGAAAAATCCTCTGAAGGTTAGTTTGTATAAACCAGAAGTTCTGAAAGTCCATAATGTGCAAGCAAGCGGTGAGTTTGATTTCCGCAAATACTTTACGGAATATTCTATGCAAAACAAAGATCTTATTAAGAAAATGCGTGAAGAAGCTCAGGCCATACCAGATAAAGTAGCAAGGTCTGCTATAGCCGTAGGTAAGCCCGATGATGTTATACCGATATTCGAACGTTTCATTAAGGCTGGCGTAAAGCATTTTGTGATAAGATTCTGGGGAAGCGGATATTACAAGAACATTGAACTATTCGGCAATGGGGTTCTGCCGTACTTCAAAGATCATAAAGAGTGAGTTTTTAATCTTTAAAAAATGAACCTATTTTGCATTAATCCTTAGGTATCTTAAATTCTACTTGATAAGATAAAAGGTTTCATGAGAAAGTTAATACAAAAGAACATCTAGATTCTTGCAGTTTTAGTCTCATTACATCGTAGTAGTATATGTGCGTATATTATAAAATGGTCTTTACCTGCAAAACATGTTCGGCAATTTTATTATACATATCAAAACAGCTCCTGTTGATGAATATGTCTTTCTTCTTTCTAACCTCTCCATATATTACTATTTGCGCATATGATGCCTCTGCTCCTGTTTGCTCAGGTGTCTTTTTTGGTTTGTAAGATTTTATAGTAACAGCTCTTTCCTTACTTAATTCATTGAGCAGTAGTGTGTGTAAAGCAGAATCGTTGTTTAGTTTAGTCAGTATTTCGTCTTCACTTCGTGTAGTACCGTTAACACTGTTAGGAGCTTGCCATGAAAAATCAACCATTTTGGTACTCAGAAATCCCCTCTCAAGTTTAGCACTAGTCATAAGATAGAAATGTTCCGAATCTGAAGTAATCTGTGTTTCTACCTCATCGTAACTTGTTATAAAAAATCTGAGACGCCATCCATTGCTAGCAAATTCAATTGGTCCATAATCACCACCAAATCCTAGCTTACCAACCTCATAATTTTTCTCTCGTACTATATTCACTATATTGATAGGATATCCATGTAACCTGATTGAGCCCAAACTAGTAATACCCGATGTCGGTGCGTCAAGGTCTAAATATGGATAATCGTAGTCAATGTCCAATACACTTGGGTCAACTACAGTTCCTTCGATACCCATCTTCCCTAGATGTGTATGAAGTTCATATCTAGTTTTGTCTTCTTTAGGGTTTACCATATTAGATATATGGTCCTGTTGAAGATAAATCATTCCATAGCACCGGTCATTATTGGTTCATCATGCCACGGATTGTATCTATTATAATATGCTTAGCCCTGTCAGATATTGCAAAATTTTCGAGGGTAGTTGCTGGTTCTGTGAATAATTTATTCCTGAACTCAGGATTCTTTGTGGCCATACTAAAAATCGTATTCAGTATTTCCGTCTCCTTTTCATTCATACAACTTGTTTTATTGCACCAAATTATATTAATTTTTTATATAGACATTAATAACCATTGCAAAAAAGTAAGCATATGTCAGGCAATAACATAAAGCTTCAGAGCAGAAAGAAATGGACCGCTTCTGGTACTTCAAGAATATACCCAGTTAAAGATACGTTAAAACTTGTTGAACCAATTGCCGAGAAAATTGGGGTAACAAGATTAGCTGATATTACACATATGGATGTGTTAAGAATTCCTAACTATTCTGTAGTTTTACCTGGCACATCTGATTATATCTGGGTCTATAGTGGAAAAGGCCCTACAAAAGCACATGCTAGAGCAAGCGCGTTAATGGAGAGTATTGAAAGGTACACTTCGCTACCAAGGAGAACCACGCAATACATTACTGTCAGCTATGAGCAGATGGCAAAGGAATATGGAAAAAAATATGTTATACACCCGGATGATGTTATCGAGCCATTAAAGTTTCCATACAAAGATAATTCTGCTCTTGATTTCATGGAAGGTATGGATCTATTTACAAATGAGAAAGTCTTTGTTCCTGCAGGTATTACCCAATCAAGATACGAACCATCAGGTACTACAGTTAACCCGTTTCAGTTTTCACATACAAATGGTTTGGCGTCTGGCAACGTCATTGAAGAATCTATAGCTCATGCGTTGTGCGAAGTAATAGAGAGAGACGCTGTTAGTTTAGCCGAACTTAGATCTAGTGCAATACCTTTTCATGTTTTGCGTTCGCTCATAGACGCATGCAGATATGATGGATTTGATGTGAGACCATTACAATCAGACGAATACATCGACGAACCGAATATCTTTCCTGATATAGACATGCCTGAAACAAATTCTCCATATATCGAGTTATTGTTGCGGAGGTTCAGAGAGGAAAAGATCCCACTTTTGATTAAAGACATTACAAGTGACATTGGTATGCCAACATTCATGGCTACAAGTGTACAATGGGTCACGCATGATTATGGTTATTTGGCTGAAGGGCATGGCACACACCCAGATGCTAGAATTGCTTTGGTAAGAGCCATAACGGAAGTTTCTCAGACAAGGGCTGCAAACATACAGGGCGCAAGAGATGATCTACGAAGGATGAACTATGAGATGGGTAACACGGCAGAAACCAAATCATGGCAGTTTATGCGTTCCAGAAAGAAGAAGGATTTTCATACTGTAATGACCTTTGAAAATACCGATATTCTCGATGATATACACTTCATTCTGCGTAACCTCAAGAATGCTGGTCTCGAGAGAGCTATTGTAGTGAACCTAACGGATAGCGAAATTAAGATCCCGGTTGTTAGGGTAATAGTACCTGGTTTGGAGACTTTCAAGGTCACTAAGGGTGCTATAGGTGAGCGCGCCAGACAATTCTTTCCAAGACCGAAGGTAGGTATGTAAATTGATTCCTGTCATATTCCTAGGTCCTAGTTTAAGCATGGAGAAGGCCAAAAGGATATTTCCACTTGCAGATTACAGACCGCCGGCTAGAAAAGGCGATTTCAATAGACTTGCCAAGGAAGGAGTTCAATTCGTAGGGTTCATCGACGGCGTTTTTCTGCAAGATTACCCTCCTACACCGATTGAAGTTTACAATCTATTACAGAACAAGAATACCACCTTAATAGGAGCCGCAAGTTTAGGGGCGTTGCGTGCTGTAGAACTGGAAAAGTTTGGAATGATAGGTATAGGCAAGATATTCGAACTTTACAAGAAAGGCATACTCGATTCTGATGATGAAGTGGCAGTTACATTTTCTGAACAGGATTACCAGTTACAATCTGAAGCATTAGTTGACATACGCTATACGCTATACCATGCATATAAGGACGGAATAATTGATAAAAAGACAAAAAGGACATTCATAAAAACAGCAAAGAATATCTATTTTCCATATAGAAATTATAATGAATTATTTGAACGTGTTATTGGAACTATAGAAGAAGGGGTACAGAAACATCTTGAAGAGTATGTGAAAACCCATAGAAGAAGTTTGAAAGAGGAAGACGCCATTAAGTTAATCGAATTCGTAAAACACCAATATTTGAAATCGTTGAAGGATAAATCTTAACATTTGTAAACTGTCTTTACATCTACATGTTCACATGTTGATCTTCGAACTCTTAAATTCTCAAGTCAATAATTGTCGCATAAGATCACCAAAAAATCTCTAGCGAAACGAATAAATAAATCACTAGTGATACAATAGTGGGTCGTAAAGACCCAAGCCCAGACCACACCATGACCTATGAGTTAGATCCACGAAAATGACAGTGTGGTCTAACTCAACGAGCCCAGTTTGGTGGAGAGGCCCAATTTTGCCTCTCCCCACTAAAATATAGCGGTGGAAACTGAACTATCGCGAATCACTTTGATAAATACCTCGCTTCGCTTCTTTTTGAGTTTTCCATACTTGTCTATTTCTACAGATTTAATCTGTATATCACTGAATCAAATGCTAAAATGATTTTGCTTTTCTTTCCAAACTTTTAAAGGCACTATTAACATGTACTATCCGCTTCTCTACAGATAGCCGGTATCTGTTTGCTATCCGTTTCCTATCCTTTATCATGCGTTTCTGTTCTTTCGGATTCGGTGAGCCAATTGATATCCTTGACTGAATAGACTTTTTAGGATCGATATTTTTGAGTATTTTACCAACTACTTGTATCAGCCCTTTACCAACTGCCTTATTAATTTCGGCCTCAGTTAAATTTTGCAGATTCTTACCTTTGCTAGATGCTATCTCTACCAGTGTCCCAACAGCTTTATGCGCCTCCCTAAATGCCGTTCCATTTCTCACAAGTTCTTCTGCCACATCAAGTGATAGAGCGTAGCTTTTCTCTGCTGATTGTAGCATGACCTTCTTATTTATCTGCAAAGTTTCAACTATGGAATTCATGACGTTCAGTGAATCGTTAGTAATCGTTACTGCTTGGAACAATACCTGTTTTGTATCTTGTAAATCCCTACTGTACCCAGATGGTAAGGCCTTTACCGTTGCCATTACGCTGAACAACAAACCAACGATAAATGCTACCTTCGCTCTCATGAGCTCTAATGGACATGGATTCTTCTTCTGGGGCATCACACTAGAGCTGGAGGTTAGTTCATCAGCAAGTTCAATATAATTGAATTCTGTGGAAGACCAAAGAATAAAGTCCTCTGCAATCCTGCTCAGGTTAAGCATTATCATGGCGAGGTAGAAACAAAATTCTATTACCATATCCCTTGAAGTTGTCGCGTCAATGGAATTTTCTACAATGCCACTGAAACCAAGCAAGAACGCTACCTTCTTCCGGTCTATCTTTAAAGAAGTTCCACCTATGGCAACAGCACCTAATGGAGATTTGTCAACACGTCCATAGCATCCATTAAGCCTGTCTAGATCTCTCAGTAATGCATCCACATAGGAGATAAGATAGTGCGAAAAGGTTCCGATTTGGGCATGTTGCAGGTGTGTATACATGGGCATGACAGAATCCTTATTCTGTGATGCTTTGAGCAAAAGTGAATCAATCAAGTCAACCATATGTATGCTGATATTATTGATATCGTCCCTTTCCTTCATCCTTATGTCAAGTGCCACTTGATCATTCCTTGATCGTGCAGTATGCATTTTACCACCGGCGTTTATACCGACTTTTTTTATAACAAATGCTTCTAGGGCTTCATGTATGTCTTCGTATTCAGACGCAAACTTCTTCAGATTTATTTTCTTTGCACTTTCCAAGGCGCCTAATATCTTCTTCAGTTCTGACCTTTTGATCAATCCCTGTTCGTGTAGCATTATAGAATGTGCTTCGCTACCAATTATATCGTAATAGAGAAGAAAGACAAGATCATCGCTGACCGATGATAGGTACTTTAGTGCATGTTTATCCAACTTACCCTTTAACCTTGATCTATACATGCTTAATTGACATTATGTGCTTTTATTTTAATTATATGCGCAGTATGAGAGCATTTTTTACAGTATTTACAATCCATAGCATTCACAAACTACCAAGTTTTGAATTATCTCCAATAAACTATTAATACAATGTTGAGTATAATGCACTGATGAGCGATACTGAGGAAATTGCTCTATGTGATTTTTGTGGTAATCTAGTAGAGTCATGTGTTTGTGTATGTCCCTATTGTGGAGAACTGGATGGCTGTGAATGCTGTCTGTTTGATGCAGCAACTGGTGGCGGATAAATGTGCAAACCATTAATAGTAAGAAATGATATAAAAATTACATTATGGAACAAATAATTAACAAATTATCATGGGTAATTGGTGGTGCTCAAGGTAGCGGTGTAG
>CAYJTD010000092.1:0-6501 GCA_964372525.1 uncultured Nitrosopumilales archaeon
TTGTTAGGATTACCTAATTTTTTCATTTGCTTAGCAATTTTATTGCAACCTCGAAGGTACCCTTTATTGTATGTTCGTTAGCTACTACTGCTTTTACCCCCTGTTCAAGCAAAGCATCGTTGGTGAAGGGGCCTATCGCTACAACCTTTGAGTTTAGCATTTCTCTTAAAAGTTCTTGTTTTTCATAACCTGCTGCCACTTCGAAGAAGGAGTTTACAGAGGAAGCGCTGGTAAAGACCATACAGTCGATCTTACCTGTGCTCAACATCTTCATGAATTCTGACCACTTGTCATGTTCTGCCGGCTTGACATCATAAATGTGAAGTTCGTCAACATTCATACCCATTTCGGAGAGCGATTTTGCAAGGAAGTTTGTTGACGCGCTGCTTCTAGGTATTATAATTTTCTTATTCCTACTATCCTCCCTAGAGAATAGGGCTATGACGCCGTATGAGGAGTATTTCTCTGGCATCATCGATACAGCGACGTCATGATTCTCCAAGGCTTCCTTTGTATGTGGCCCAACAGCAACAACTTTGGTATGATTCAGCATTGATACTGCATCGTCGGTCATTTGTATTTTATCAAAAACATCAAAGATCATGTTGACAGCATTAGCGCTCATAAAAAGAGTGTAATCGTACTTTTTTGTTTTTATCAGATCCAGAAACTTGCTAATAACACTAGAATCTTTTGGGACTAGCGATATCGTTGGTAGTGCAATTGCTCTGCCGTTATTGGACTTTACCATATCAACGAAGTCCTTCGCACTTTCTTCGTCCCTTGTTATTGCAATTACCTTACCATCAAGCATTATTTACGTTCCTCCAACCAAGTTTTTCTGCCAAGTGGGCTACTTTACCAATTACAATTATCGCAGGTGGTTTTATACCACTATCTTTCACATTTTCAATGATATTACCTAGATTACCCAATACGACTCGCTGTTTTTTCGTCGTACCGCTCTCAATTATAGCTACGTCTATGTCCTTGCTTGCTCCTCCAGCAATGAGGTCATTTACGATTTGCTGGAGTCTTCCCATGCCCATGAGAACTACTATAGTGTCAACAGCACTGGCCAATTCTTTCCACCTAACTGTAAGTTCGTCCTTCTGTGCATCTTCATGTCCTGTAACAATAGCTACTGATGATGACAGCAGTCTATGTGTTAATGGTATACCCGCATATGCTGGTGATGCGACTGCAGAAGAAACTCCTGGTACTATTTCAAAATCTATACCACTCTCTCGCAAAAATTCAGCCTCCTCACCCCCTCTGCCAAACACAAAGGGATCACCGCCCTTCAGCCGTGCAACATTCTTTCCAGCATTAGCATACTTCAGCATTAGTTGATTGGTTTCATTCTGATGCGTATAATCGTCACCGACGTTTCTTCCAGTATACTCTTTCGTCACGTTGTCTGGTATCATATTCAGTATTTGTTCGCTAACAAGTCTATCATATAATACTACATCGACACTCTTAATCAGGTCTAATGCTTTTAGTGTAAGCAAACCAGGATCGCCTGGACCTGCACCGATTATGTAGACCTTACCTTTCATTTTTTAGCACTCCATTCATCTACAGCATCTCTCCACAGTGATGCAAGTTTCATTGCACCTTTTTCTTCCAGCTCATTAGCAACAATTGTGCCTAGGTTTTCAGCATTATCCATACTACCACTCTTCCTTACATCTATCCTCTCTTTCCCATCGATAGAGTAAACGCTTGCAGAGAGTTCAAGTTTACTTGCATTTGCACTTCCAAGTGCTCCAAGTGGAAACCGGCAACCAGCATTTATGTGAAGCAATAATGCTCTCTCTGCAGTAACCTCAGCCCTAGACTTGCTATCGTCTATTTTCTTCAGTATCTTGATCAATTCCTGATCATCATCTCTCGAAACAATAGCCATTGCACCTTGTCCCGGTGACGGTACAAAATCCTCAACAGGGAATCGTTCAACAATAACATCATCAAGTCCCAGTCTCTTCAATCCTGCCTCTGCTAAAACAACTGCATCAAACTCTTTTTTTGTCATCTTGTTTACTCTTGTTTCTACATTGCCTCTTATCGGTTTTACAGTAACATCTGGTCTAATCCTTGCTATCTGTACTGCACGTCTTAAACTACTGGTTCCTATAACAGAACCACTTGTTATATCCTTCAATTTTACTTTCGTTTCATTCACAAATACATCATGCGGGCTTTCACGTTTAGGAATACTTGCAATCACTAGACCCTTTGGCAATAATGATGGAATATCCTTCAAGCTGTGAACTGCAAAGTCAACTCTTCTATCTTGTACAGCAGCATCTATCTCTTTTTCGAAGATGCCTCTGCTATCTATTGTGTATAGTGGTCTTGCATCGGTATCACCCTTTGTCTTTATTGTAACTATTTCAAATTCTATGCTATCATTTACTTTCTTAAGCTCGTCTAAAACCAACTGTGTTTGTGCAACTGATAATTTGCTACCTCGGGTTCCAACCTTTAGCTTCATGCTAGCACCTTTTCCAACGCATTACCAAAGCTTTCTACAGTGTTTCTAACATCAGTCTTACTGTGAGAATATGAAACAAAACAAGTTTCGAACTGTGACGGAGGTACAAAAATGCCTTCTTTTAACAATTGATCAAAGAACTTTTTATATAATTTAGTGTTAGATTTCTTGGCACTCACATAATCTCTTACTAAATTATTGTTGAAGAATATCTGGAACATCGAGCCTATTGAATTGATGGTAGCCTCGAATTTTAAGCTACTCAGGCTATCTCTCATTCCCTTCACAATTTCTTTGCAGGTACTACCTACTTTGGTATAAACTGTCTTATTTTTCATTAATACCTTGAGCGTTGCAATGGCTGCAGATACGGAAATTGGGTTGCCTGCGAATGTGCTTGCTTGGTACACTCTTCCAACAGGTGTTAGATGCTCCATTATTTCCTTCCTACCAGCAATAGCAGCTAGAGGAAATCCATTTGCTATTGACTTGGCAAACGTAGCTAAATCTGGTCTTACATTGTAGTATTCTTGCGCTCCCCCCAATGCAAGCCTGAAACCTGTGACAACCTCATCAAAGATCATCAGCATGTCGCTCTGTTTAGTGATTTTCCTAATGTCATGTAAGAAATTTTTTTCTGGAAGTATAAGACCCATATTAGCAATTACGGGTTCAACTATAACAGCGGCCACACTATTACTTTCAATAGTTCTTTCCAGTAACGCAGAATCGTTGTAGGGAACAACTAGCGTATTTTCAGCTATACCATCGAGCATGCCTTCAGATAACGGTATGCCTTGCTGTGCAGCCCCGGAACCTGCCTTGACCAAGACATAGTCGTGAGCTCCATGGTAACATCCTTCAAATTTTATGATCTTCTGTCGTTTTGTAAATGCTCTGGCAAGTCTTATTGCATGCATAGTAGCTTCAGTACCGGTATTTACTAGGCGGATCATTTCTGCACATGGTATGCAGGCAGTCATCAATTCAGCAAGCTCTACCTCTTTTTCGGTAGGAGTGCAGAATAGACTTCCTTTATTCAACTGTGATTTTACTGAATTTATTATGGGTTTGTAATTGTGTCCAAGAAGTAGTGAACCATAACCCATACAGTAATCAATATACGAATTTCCGTCTGAATCAGATATTTTGCTACCATTAGCCTTGCTGGCAAAGAACGGATATGGTTCATAAAACCTGACAGGGCTGTTTACGCCACCAGGTATGAGATCTTTTGCCTTTCCGAATAATTTTTCGGATCTACTCATATGCTGTGATCTAGTCACTAACGTTATAATTGTATCTGGATTCTAAGCAGAATCTAATTAACAACTTTCTAATTTCTTTTCATACTCATATAGTATTCTTGCCACGACAACATGTGCTTCAAGACTATACTCATTTATCGAATATAGGCGATCTAGTTTGCTGGAGACCTTAGGCGAAAAATGACTGCGAGGAAATCCGCCTATAACCAATGCGCTTTTGTTATCAATGATCCCTGCGAGTTCTTCGGTACTTGATTTAACGCCATTTCGCGAGAGACCTATGACACTTGTTGGTTGTATGGCATCCAGCAAGTCAGTGAACTGCATATCTTTTACCTCCATCAATAGTTCTCCATCAGCCTTCACCTTTCTATATTTGAAAAGCTCTTCCATCAATCCTTCAAATCTGAAATAAGATTTGGGTAGCCTGACATTTCCATGGAAGAATATCACCTTATTTACAATTGTATGCACGTAAATTTCCAACATTCCTTTCTGGTAAAGTGGCGTGGATGTGGCTTCTAATAGTGCGAAATGAATAAGATCTGGTCTTCCCCTTTTGCCGGCATCATTCAGTTTGAGCATGGCTGCGTGATGGTAACTTCTATCCAGCAAAATCTCTTGAGCGGGCTTGCCTTTTCTACTAGCATGTTTCACAACTGAATTATGTTTTGCTATTACGTTTGGTACAGTCTCTAATGCAGCTTCAGCTATTATCAGTGAAAGCAATGATACAATTTATCTATGCAGATATGTATAGTTTGCATAGTGAAAAAATCACATAAGGATCTAGCAATGCAACGAATAGAGGTGCTTGTACGAAATGCCCTTGAGACTGCCAGAACGGATCCTGTACTTGCTCAGAAACAGGCTAAATTAGCCAAAAGAATAAGCACCAAATTTAGGGTGAGACTACCATATGAGATCCGGCAGCTGTACTGTAAGAAATGTAAGCTTTTCATTATACCAGGCAAAACCGCGAGAGTAAGGGTGGGAAGAACTAGTGTTAAGGCTGTACGAATAACATGTTTGAATTGTGGGCATGTTTATAGGAAAATAATTAATGCGAGACAAATTTAACTTACTTGCAAATCTGCTAAAAAATTACGGCATTATTTAGGGGAACAATTAATAACTAATAACTACTAACTAGTGGTTGTGACAGGAGATAACCAAAGTTCTGTAAAGAGAAAAGCAAGTAAGCTGAAGGAGATCGCGCTATCTAAAAGTAATACTGGCAGCGAAAGAATGCGTGCAATCGATCTATTGGGCCGATTGAATAGTAATGCATATGACGAACTCGCAGATATTGCATCTGGAGGTCTTAACCGCATCGAAAGAATAAATGCCCTTGAAATGCTCGGTAAGGTAGCTAAGAGAGCCTACTCAGAGCAATCGAATATGAACCTGAAACAGACAGAGACGTATAGAAAAACGGAGAAAGCTAGCAAAGCTGTAAAAACTAAACATGTGAAGGCTGCGAAGGATGTAAAAACAAAATATAAAGTCACTTCAAATGATGGGCTTCCTGAAGATGTCTTTAATGAAATGCTTTACCATGTCAGGCCATTATTAACGCCTAGTGGAGGTTGCAGCGAATCGGAAATAAAGAAGCAGTTCAGACAATTGAAAGGTACAGTTGTGGAGGCTTTTCTTACGAAGGCAATCAAAAAAGGCCTAATTAAAGAGGCTGCACCGGGAACATTCAAACTTATCACAGAAGGATGAATGTCAGAAAATATCTGTCAATAAACTAGAAATACTGTCAATTTATTGCAATTACAACGAAATAGCATTTATAGGGGATTTAAGGAGGTGTTCCATTATGGTAAAGGTATATGATGTTCCAGCGGATGTATTGATAGCAAAACTTGCAGAGAGGTTGAAAGAAGATTCTAACGTAAAACCTCCTGCATGGTCACAATTTGGGAAGACTGGTTCACATACAGAGAGGATCCCATTGAATAAGGACTGGTGGTATGCTAGGTGCGCTTCTCTTTTGCGAAAGATATACCTTCATGGACCTATAGGATTAACTGATCTCAAATCTGCTTACGGTGGGCGAAAAAGGGTAGGTTACAGTCACGCACATCATAGAAATGCCGGTGGTTCTGCAATAAGAAAGGCGCTGCAGCAACTGGAGGCTGGTGGTTATATCACAAAGGGTAGTGGGAAGGGAAGGATGTTAACACAGGAAGGGATGAAGAAGATGGACAGTCTGAGCAAACAGATACACGAGGAACTAGTTCAAGCATTACCAGAATTGAAAAGGTACGGTTAGGTGGTTGGAGTGGGGCAGAACCCTACAGAAGAAGAAAAGCAGAAAGAAAATGAAGCCAAGATGATGCGGGAACGTGTTTTGCGTGTTTTACTTACACCTGAAGCAAGACAACGTCTTACCAATATCAAAATGGTCAAACCAGATCTTGCCAAGGCTGTTGAAGATTATCTTATATCAATGGGCTCGCAGGGTAGGTTAAATAAAGCGCTTACCGATGACGAATTAAAACAGATACTTACATCCTTGCAACAACCAAAAAAAGACTTTAAGATAAACTACAAGTAATGTAAGAGTTTAGCCTTTTGAAGTAAACCTGTCGGTGCTATATTTCTACACATACTCTAAATTTTTTACGATCTATTACTCTGCATGATCTCCATTACGTGCACAAAGTTGGGGTTGGGGTTGTAGTGCCAAAAGTTGTGGTTTTTACGAACAAAATTTGCGGTTGG
>CAYJTD010000093.1:0-6441 GCA_964372525.1 uncultured Nitrosopumilales archaeon
ATGAACTGGAAGAGACGATACTGGATCTTAGATTAAACAAGAGGTTTGGCCCAAACAGGATAAGGTTCAGGCTGAATAGGTTGGGAATATCATTCAGTAGTAGAACCATATACAAAGTATTGAAGAAACACGGTCTCAATGTGTTGAAGTGCAGGATAAAGAGGAAATACAGAAGATTTGCAATGAAGAATCCAAACGATATGGTTCAGATGGACATAATGGGTCCATTCTACCTTCACAAATCACGCGTGAAGAACTACATGATAAACTGTATAGACGACTGTTCCAGGAAGGTAGTTAGCGTATGGTCAAACAGAAAGAGAAGTAAGGATGTGCTGAATGTATTGGAGGAATGGATAAGGGTTAATGGAAAACCAACCAAGGTTATGCATGATAACGGCAGGCAGTTCAAGAGCAATATCTTCAAACGCTTCCTGGAGAAGAATTGCATAAAAGATAAAACAATAAGGAATTCCTATCCTCAAGAACAGGGCAAGGTAGAAGCTTACAACAAGATAGTGAAGAATGAGTTCCTGGCAGTTGAAGATATTGCAAGCATAGAGGATGGGAAGATCGGGTATGCTATGTTTGTGAAAGCGTACAATGATGAAAGAGAGCATGGTGGCATCAATGGTCTTACACCGTCTGAGATGTTCATACAAGCATTGTATCTGCTCGAACGTGCCAGCACTCTTTACTGAAATCGCCCAGTGGAACTAATTCAAGGGTTAACCGGTTGGGGTATGGCAGATCTTATCGTTTCGAACCTACTTATTATGCCCAACCCTCAACTATCTAACTTTCCTTGAGAAAGAGAGAAAACTTCCTGCTGGAAGTTCAAGTCCTTATTTGCCTCAACATTTTTTGGATTCTTCGCAACAACATGCTATAATCAGTGCAATTATGATTCCACTAGGTGCAATCTTGCTTGTAAAAGAGAGAACCCCAGCCTAGCATAATTTTAGAATGTGTACAGCAGCAGGGGGTTACGGAATTAGGTTCGATTTTATGTGACCAAAAGCAAAACATCTACATTGCTGAAGAGAATAGCTTCAACCTTTATCGATTACCGAATAAATCGTAAACCCCTGCCCTCCTGAATCTAGTCACATATAGCATAATTGCTATCGCTATAGATATTACGATGATAACAACTGAAAATTCTGGAACGGCTTTGCTTAGTTCCATTTTATAAATCCCTGCATCCTCATATGTGCCCCACGTTGCAATAGGAGAACCGAAAATAATAAACCGCCCATCTGGACTTATTGTAGGATCAACTGGTTTGGGAATTCCTTGATAAAGTACCTGATCATAAGTTCCATCGGCAGATGTTATGTACATAATACCGCCAGCACCGTATCCACCACTTGAAGAATACACCAGAAGTTCACCACTTGGACTCCATCGGGCAGGATATCCATTTCTATCAATTACAAAGGAGAGAACACCATCGAGCTCGCCTTTATCAACATCGAAAATTCTCCCGGAACCGAGCAATATCTTGTGACCATCTGGACTTACGTCTGCAATACTCATGTCGATGCTTCTGCTGAAGAGTTTCTTTATCTTATTTCCATCAGAATCAGCAACCCAGAGTTGAAAATCAGCTTTGCCGGTTATTTTCTCTCTATTCCCCTCAACATACACAATGTCACCATTGGGCATCCAATCAAATCCATTTATCCACTGAACGGTACTATCCGTAAATTCAGTTTGCGTAATTTGAGAAATCTTGTCTTCCACTAGGTTATACTTGAAAAGATCAATTCTATCGCTATCATGCTGAGCAAAGAAAACTATAGAGTCTTCAGAAGGAGCAATTCTCGGAAAACCAGCTCCTTCAAATCTAGGAGTGTTTATTCTTTTTAACTCCTTTCCATCAGGGCTCATTAACCAAAAAGACCATCCATCAGGTCTGCTGAAAGTTGTAAAAGTAACAAGTTTGCCACTCAAACTCCAATCGAACTGTTGAAACCATACATCCTCTGATCCGCTATTCTTTACTTGATCTGGATCAAGTCCCAATAATTTCACAACCCTCTCTACATCAACCAGCTTCTCCAGTTTACCCTGGAAAATGGGTTCCTTCACAACTACAGTAATTACGTTGCTTTGTACTTCATGCATAGAACCTTGCCAGAACCACTTGGCTTCAGCTTGAACCGACCATATTCCAGCACTATCGGGTGTTAAGGCGTCCAACCACCAGCTTGATTCACAAGAAAAAGGCTGTACGTTTTGATGCATTATTTGGGAGCCATTAGGCCTTGTTTCGTACACGTTTACTAGAATCTGCGACCCCGGGTCTGTAATGATTCCTGTTTTAGGATCTGTTATAACTTCTCTTCCTGCATCGATAGAAGGAGTAGGGCAGATCTTTAAACTAAATACAGTGTACGATCCCAATGTAATTTCTGAAGGGTTAGCCCATATCTCGAAATTGTAGTCTTCTGCATTGGCGTGGGGTAAAGCTAGAATTAGTATGCATAATAAGATTAGAACCAAAACATAGTTGCACATTAACTAACTTCTTACTCCTTTTGTAAATCTGAGAACAATAATCAATCCCGCAACGGAAGTGCTCAGTATTAACAATTCTAGCGGAAATTCAGGTACCACAGTAGTGCCGATTATTTCTATCTTAGACTTATCAGCCGTGGGAAACAGCGTAATATGAGACCAAGTAGCGTCTTTGGTCAGGTATATCACTCCAGTAAGAGTGATCGGTCCCTCTTCAAGAACTTTCTCATTGTTCACAGTAATAGATAGGCTTCCGTCAAGCAACTCATGAGGTATGAAGATATCAACCATCTTGGGTTCCACAGATGTATCAACATCAATAGAGATCTTCTTGCCATCCTTATTGAATTCTAATTCTCTAGGGGTTGAATACCATGCGTCAACGACAACATCAAATTGCTTGCCTTCAGCATTTACGATGTAATCTTTTGTGTTGTGTACTCTAATGCCCACGGAATTCTGATAGCTAGAACCTTGAAACTCTGTACTCATAGTCACCATGTATTCTCCTGGCTTTAGGGTGGCCTGCTTTAACATGTCTCCAGGGACAGCGATGAAAGTACTGTCTGAACTAAAGACAGTTGTTTCCAGTTCCCTTGTTTCAATACTTCTAGCTGAGCAAATAGATGGATCCCTGTAACAAGAAATATCGGGTCCATACCTTATTGCGTTTGTGCCGAATTTCTTTTGTGCGTCATCCATATTCATCTGCATTTCAAGAAGTTCAACCTTTACTGGAATCTGCTGCTGTGATGATAGTGCACACTGACTAAGGTGTAGTTGTCCTGTAACATACAAAGCATCGCCAGAAGTAATACGTATGTCAGTGAAGTTACGGTATCCAGCATACTCTGACAAAGGATAATCAGCTATGTCTGTGTAGAGTTCCAATCTATCTTGGCTTGCAGCTTCATTCGCTATTTCAAATTTTATACCATTGACTTCAGTCGGAGTGAAGCCTGGAGTACTATAGTTTTCTGTAGTAGCCCTCAAATTTAACTCATAAGTTCCAGCTTTTCCCAATCCGATCGGAAGCCAGCCCCAAAATATGCCACGGGAAGTGTACTGCTCCTTTTCGTACTCAGATTTACCTGATAGAACTACTGTATTCTGTGCTGGTACCAATCCTTCACACCCCATGTAGTTGGTAGATGCAACCACACCTCCTAATGGTAATGGTTTGCCTAACCCATCAGTAATTTTCAGTTCGAAGCTAAGGTTCTCATTTTGTTTAACTTGAGGATTGAGTATGCGCACATCAGAGATCATTATCTTACTTGCATTCTCTTTTGAAAAGAAGAAAACTGACTCGAATCCGCCCATATCGCCAGGTGTTATCAACGCGATGTAGCGGTAAGTAGGGCTGTTAATTGGTATAGTGTAGTTGAATTCAACAGAACCGTAAACAGCGTTCTTGCTTTCCTTGTAAAGAACATTCTTACCTGCTGCAAACTCTTGCCAGATCTCAGACTCGGGCGAAAGATCTCTTAGACCATCTGCTATCATCAGTGTTGCGGTAGCAGTGCTGTCTTCACGGCAATGCTGAACTCTTATGGTAACCGTTTCTCCAGGCTTATACTCAACTTTGTCAAGTGGTTGTATAGAGAAAAAGCAAGGATATGATCCGCTTGCATGTACAGACTGTGTAATTACTGGGGCTATTAGTAATGATGATAGAACCAAGAAAACGATTCGAAGCACAGAACTTGCATAGATTAATTCTCTCATAACCTAGTAAATCGTGGTTGTATCCTTGGATATAAAGGAACTTTTAGCTATACGACTTTCTGACCACATGCGCTCTTAAAAAAGCAATTAAAGTTGGATGTGTATTTAGGTGGAATGTGATTTTACGCACGAATTTTGACAACAAGCCTCAAATTTCACGAAGGACCTAAACACTTACAGATTGAGAAAATTATATTGCTATCCCTTAATACATGGTTCAAACTCTACACGTAATCGTGACTGAAGAGGATTATCAGTAGGTTTTTCAGATACACAATGACAGTAACGTGCGCTCCATTTTTAAATAGCCTATGATACAGAGGAGATGAGTTGAATTACTGGCTCTGTGTTACGAACGAAGAGAACTGGAATATAGTGAAAGAAAAAGGAATATGGGGCGTTCCTAGAAATTCTAAGAAACAAATTGAAAATGTGAGTGTTGGTGATCAGATCGTTTTTTATGTAATGCCCAAACGGCTATTTGGCATATTTGAGGCAATCTCTAAACCCTTCGAAAGTCGAGAAGCATTATTCAGATGGGATGAATTCGGAAACAAGAGAGTTTTCCATATAGAATTAAAGTCAAACCTATACAGAGGAATTGGAATTAGGTAGAAGAACGATATCTCGATCTTGCAATCTATGCCATCTAGCAGCCTTCATAGAACTACAGAAACTAATTATGCATCTTTCCCCAAAGAACATCAATGAGTAGGAAGGCAAGAGTCAGAGGAAGAAAATTCACCGTAGTATTAGATGAGGATGAAGATGGAGGCTATTCTGTCCAATGTGTCGAACTACCGGCTGCAATAAGCCAAGGAGATACGAAGAAAGAAGCATTGAAGAATATCAAAGAAGCTATAGAACTGGTTCTTGAAGAAAAGGTAAGAAAGCAGAAACCTAAATCAGAATTAGAGGAAGTTGTTGTTTAACTGTCGCTTCCAGTTCTGAGCTGGAGGAAGGTTTGGCTAAAGAGGAGTTCTTAGAATTTCTGAACTAAATTGTCTTTATGAATGGACATTATGGTTGGAAGACATTATTTGTGTATGAAGGATGGAAATAACCATCTAATCATGAAAACAATGTTAATCAGGTTTATTAATAGGAATGTGATAAAGTCTTAAAGGTAAATCGCCTTGGCAAAAATATCAGGTTCTGTTAGACTACCGAAGAAAGTGATAGAGGAACTACTCAAAACATCGCTTGAATTTACTGAAGTAATAGAGAGGATGGAAGTATTGCTCGATGAGAAAACTGTGAACAGACTCAAGAGAGGCGAACGAGAGTATAAGAGAGGAAAATACATCGCTGCAACCAAGACTGAAGTTGATAAGGTTCTTGCAGGTCTGGGGAGATAGGGAGCATTGAATGCAGACGCAGCTTATCTTATGCTGGAGTTCTCCTAGGGCTATGTCCCTGAACTCGTAGGTCAACGAGGTCTTTCCGAGCCCCCAACTTCCCAGTATGGCGTAATTCAGAGGGGCAGGAGGATTCAACTTAGCAGAGTTAATCGCTGTCTTCCGGAAGTAGTCGACCTCTGCCCTTCGGCCTGCAAAATACTCGGGCTGAGCCGGCTGTTGAGGAGAGAATGGATTAAGGTTGTTATTTTCGTTATGATTGTGATTTTCCATTCGCTATCACGCGTTCAATCTATAACGCTGGATTTTTGCTATTCCGCGGCATCTACGGTGGATGAGTCGGCCACCGTAGTACGTACCCTCGCCTGGATAAACCTTAAATCCGCAGATTGCACAGGTCTTGTAGCTCGTGTTATTTTTGTTATGATTGTTATTTTAAAAGGATTCCCCCTGCGCAGGATGCGTGTTAAAAAGTTTCTGTTTGCTTTGTGCGGAATAACAAAATTGGTAAGAGTTTACCTTTCTGAAGTTATTCTTCCAATAGTAACGATAAGATCACCCCTTCCAATGACATAATGATGGTATGCAGGTGCATGATGATGAGCTTGAGTATTATAGAAGGCGTTGCTCCATACTCGAAAGGGAGAATGTTGAACTCAAGAACATAATCAAGAAGAAGGATGAAAAGATATCTATGGTTGAGCTTGGTAAGTGTATGAAGATATTTGGTAACATGATGACAGCATTTATGACATGGAGGTTAAGAGGACTGAACCGATTAGAAGAGATTAAGAGGTATCTATAGAAAGAACGACGTTAGTTTTCTTAATCG
>CAYJTD010000094.1:0-6415 GCA_964372525.1 uncultured Nitrosopumilales archaeon
CGCAAACCTAGAATTTTCATATGCCTTCCATGCTACTTCAAATGCTTCATCAACATTATTTTCTGCCAGTAAAGGTAATAATTCTTTAACAGCGAATTCAGCAAGTTCATCAGAGCCAAGAACTTCTTTCGTTTTCTTTAACATCTCTGCATCTATATCACCAGGTTTTTCATCATAAACCGATAGCGACGATTGTCTTTCCTCTATTGGTTCCCATACATAATGCAATACAAAATCATTTAATTTTGACAGATTGTCTGCGATTACCCCTGAATCTATATCGTTTCCTTTGACCTGTACAGACAAAACAGGTTTCCTCTTCAGTGGTTTGATTTGCGAAATTAGCTCCATGATTTCATTTCTAATGTTGTCATAATTGATTTCTTTAGAAAGCTGTGATCTGATATCCAGTTTAACCCAGTTCAACGATGGTTCTTTAGCAGAGATATCTACGAGGTAAAAACCCTTTTCCGTCTCCCTCACGCTCTCGCTGGACGTTATATCTATCGAGCCAGGATAAGCAAGAGGACCGTTCAGATGCTCAAAGCGCTTCTCATATCTATCATGATAATGCCCCATTGCGTAGTATGTGAAATCTTCAGGCAAATCAGTTGAATTGATCTCCCCTGCCACACTGCTGAAATCAGACAAACCCTGATGCAAAACCAGTATCCTATGCCCAGAGAATGCTTTTGCTCTGTTATCCGCATCTTTTAATTTACTGTGAAGATCGTCTATCTCGCTTCTCCTGTACTTGTCAAACCCAATCAATAAAGTATTATCAACTTCATACGGTTCACCATTCTTCAGATAATACGCATATTCCAAATTATGAAATACGTAGGGAACAGGCACTCCTCGCACTCTGCTAATGTCATGTTCTCCAAGTACAAAGAACGTCTTGATGTTGTTCTCCTTCAGTTTTTTCAACGCATTGCCAAATCTAACAATTGCATCGCCATGTGGTTTAGGTGAATGGAAAATGTCACCAGCAAGTATTACGATCTTAACGCCTTCTTTTATTGAAGTATTTATCGCTTGGTCAAACGCATCATAAACATCCTCTTCCCTCTCCTCTAAATTGAATTGAGAGTATCCTAGATGTGTATCAGCGATATGAGCAATTAACATGCACTAACACCATCAATCTTTCAGGTATCCTTTTTTAATCATTGCCTGTGTCGATTCCTTGGTGGCTTCTTTTACCCTACCGATCTGCTTCCATTCTTTCACCGCTTGCTGATCCGATCCAATCTTCTTCTCCATAACTTGGTCTATATGCACAAATGCAGGAAGGTTGACCCACTGTCCAACAAGCACGGCATCGCCAGGATTCAGCGATGGCAGCTGTTCTATGATATCCCTGCTTAACGCTTCACTAGCAGCTGATACCTGTGCCTGATCATCCTGCTGCACCATCTTCATGATCGCAAGCGAACCCATCTGGCTCAAAACATTCGTATCTATTCCTCTGGGTCTCTGTGAAACTATCGCCAAACCTAAACCAAATTTTCTACCTTCACGTGCAACCTTTGCTGCAAGATATTTTGTTTCCGTCTTTTCATCTTTGGGTATGAAGACATGCGCCTCTTCCAACACAACAAGAACTGGAGCAGGAAATCTTATGGTAGTTTTACTCTCAACCTCTCCCTTCCTTGCTCTGGTAGCCTTCTTTCTATCATCAAGAAGTTCTTCAAGATAGAACCTCACTGCAATATCTGCCTGTCTGTCAGTAAGTTCTATCAAACTTAGAACATTCACCTTACCGTTTTTAATCAGTGCAGTAGGATCGCTTAGACTAGGATCTAAAATTCCTCTAAAACGTCTCCGGGCATCATCAATCTTATCTTCTACTCGTTCTGCTGCTTCTCGATAACTCTTCTCATTAGCATGCACTCTTACGTTTGCAAGTAGTGTTTCCCAGAAACTATCGCCTTGCTTGGACTTTACCTCGTCGGTAAACGCTTTATGCAAAACATGCATCTGGTTGGTAGCAGATTCTCTGATCTCTATAACCTCCGCAAATTTTTCTGAATTCAAAAGTCTTGGATTTATTTTCGCATCCATTACATTTATTCCACGAATGTTTAATGCAGAGTAATCATCATGATAATCAAAAATAACCATCGTTCCACCGATTTCAGACATATTTTTTGCAATCAATGATACCAGATTGCTTTTACCCATACCAGTCATTGCAAGAACTGCGAGATGCCGCGAAACGATCTTGTCTATGTTAATTGAAGCTTCAACCTTGTTATTTCGTAACAACGAACCAATCCTTACCCATTCATCACCCGTTGGAGCAAATATTGTTCCCAGATCATCTTGCGTAGCTTCCAAAACGTCTGTGCCAGGCAATGGAGGCACATCAGGTATTATCGCTCTCCCCTTCTTCAGCTGATCCAAATAGCCAAGTATTCTTACCCACGCTCTGTAACTTTTGTCTCTTGTGTTTGCATTTGCAACAACCTTACTTTCGACCGCTTCCGTATAATTCCTGATGTTCTTTCCTAGTGCATCGCTTACAGTAGTGGATCTTTCTATCAGCCCCAGCATCTTTCCATTGTTGTCATCAAGGATTACGTATTCTCCTGCACTTACGGGTCTGCTTCCTTCAAACGTAACTTCATAGGGTTTTGATTCACCTACGATAATACCGATCTCTCTCATCCGCATCCTACTAAACAGTTGCAAATATAAAAGAATAGACACACGTTCAGATCATAATTTCCAAGTATAGAGACAATACTTGGTTTTTGTTTGGAAGAACTTAAATGCCAATTGTCTCTATTACAATTAAATCCCATGCAGAAATCTAAACGGTATACTATTACGATCAATGGTAGGGTTCAGGAAGTAGGTTTTCGTGGCTATCTGGAAGACGTGTGCAATAGATTAAGGATACCCAGCATAGTTTACAATGCTCCAATCAACGAGATAAAATTGCTTTGCGAAACGGATCCAAAGACATTGAAGGAATTATCTTCACATATTAAACGGTATAAAATTGCTGAGATCAAAGATGTAAGGATTGATGAGGGTGTTGAACTACCTTATCCGCCATTTCGTGCAGTAACAGAGATAGAGCAGGAGATATTCACACGGCTTGATGAGGGTGTAAAGATATTGCATTCCATAAAAAGTGATACACAGCGACTTGATGAGGGTGTAAAGATATTGTATTCTATAAAAAGTGATACACAAAAACTCGATAAACTAGACGAAATAACAGAAACGTTGAAAGAGATCTCTGGGAAATTATGAGAAAATCTTCCTTATCTAATCGAGTAATCACCGTAATACTTCTCTTGCACCAGTTTCATTCACAAGCCCATAAATGCTTACCAATCTTTCAACATCATCATCGGTTATTACAGCTGTATTATGTGCAACTTTCAAAACATATGGATAGCCAGAAACACTTCCAGATATTAGTTGATCTATAGTTTTTTCAACATCACTTTCATTAACTTTGTAAGGAAATTCCAGTTTTATAATTGGGGTATAGTCACTTAACCGTGCAAAGACAACGGTTACAGTAATTCCATATTTCTCTTCGTAACGTGTCACATAATGCGGTCTGCTATACCCTGCCTTGCTGCCGTTACGATTGAAATAGTAGATATCTCCAACCTTGCTGTCCATACGACCAAAAATCTCCCTGCTGTCAGACGTTTTTGAAATAAACAACACGTTAGAATGTCTGTCTATTAGTTCAATGGCACTTTTTATGGCAACACTAGAAGCCAGAACAAACCTTGCTATTAGGGAACCATCAATTAGCACCAGATCTGCTGTATCAGCTGCCTGAGCTGCTACCTCTGCTTCTAACTGCATCGATCTTGCCTCAAGTTGGTTCTGATCTATTAGCCCTAGTTTGTTCTCATGTTTTTTTGATACGACGTTCCCATCGCTTCCGACACACGCAGCATCTATGACGTACAAATGAAATCCCTGAAAATTATGGGTGTTGTAACTGCTGTCCACACCTAAGAGAGTACATTTCTTTGCAGTAGGCTTGTATTCTTTCCATAGTACCTTTGCCTTCTTTAGAATACTCTTATTCAAATTAACAGAAATGCCAGCGATCTTATCTTCACGATTCTTTATAGCATCTAGGTATATGTCGTGAAGCATAACGTAGAAATCAAAAACAACCTTAAATTGTTTTGGAACAACTTCAAAACAATTTAGTAACAGAATATCTAGCGATATCTAATGTTGTTATTACAGCGCAGTTAATTTAGCCTACACGTACTTGCTTGCACTCGAATGGCGGTATATTCATTGTCAGATACTCGTTAATTCTGAACTTAATGTCGGCCGCAGTGAGATCTTCCATACTTGGGGAACCTATATCAAATCTGATCTTATCTGGCTTGATCTCTACGTTAGTAACAGCCAAATCTGCGTATTGGTTAGTTAGCTCATTAACCCAGTACCTAGTTTCAGTTGCCTTTACATCTGAGACTTCAAGTTCCACTCTTACAGGTTTGAACTTGGATGCTCCAGAATATGCCTTACCTGTCTCTATGTTATAATCCTGTACGCTTGCTCCATGAGATTTTTGTGCATGTGCAAGTAATTCTTCTTCCTTCCCAAACTTGCTATCACACTGATCACATTTGAACTTCTTTCCGAATAGACCCATATGCATATACGAAAAGAAATGGTATAAGAACTCTTTGGTTACGTTGATCCCAAACGAGTTCTTTCTTTATAATATACTACGGCGCCAGCAATCAGTATTATTATGCCAGTGATCGCAATATAAGTAGGCATAGCCACGGCAATAAGGGGATCTGCCGCATCAGCATAAATTTCTCCTCCAAGTGCAGCAGCAATTCTGATTATATCTCTAGACGAAGTATTCGCAACAATCATAACATATACACCATCTATCTTAACATCGAAACTATCTATAACGAAAGGCGTACTAAGCTCGCTACTCGCTATCTGCATTCCATCGGGATCTCTGACTTCTATACGAACTGGACTGTCGCTTCGCTCCAGTATTTCTACAGCGTAAATACCACTAAAGAACTGGTTGCTTTCAATACGTTCCTTTATTTCGATAACTTCCTTTGGTCCCAGCGTGTATTCCTTCTTTCGTATTTCTGAAATGGCAGACTGTGCAACCATGGCTAGAATTATGAAACCCGCAACGAGGATTATAGCCCCGCTGATTAGTATTATTACACCCTTCTTCATAGTGGTTGTAAATCAAATAGCGTTTATACGTTTTTCCTATACATGATTGCAAATAATGGTTATACCAATTTGTTTAAATAAACTAAACCTTCACACACATCAATGCGGTATTATTTTTTTGTTGTAGCATTATCGTTGATCGTATCTTTATCTGTTGTTGCAGACGGGCATCTTTTCGGAGGAGAGACCAAACAGGTTGGAAACTATACTGTTACTTACTTGAGCATGCCAGAAAACCCAACACCAGAAACAGAAACTACACTAGCATTTAGTGTACTAAGTGAAAGCATTGATGTTTTCAACATGAGAGTAAAGATTACTGTTATGAAAGATGACAATATTGTAGGAGAGATACCGGAAAGTCGATATCCAACAGGTGATATTTACATTCCATTCACATTCACAGAAGACGGTCTTTACAATATCAGATTAGAAGCAAAACTTACTGAGGATCCTGAGCCAATAGTAGCTACATTCAATCAAGGCGTAGGACAAGTATCTGTCCCAGAAATGTTGGATGTTAATAGTGCGATAGCATTGTCTGTTGCATTTGGCGTTGTACCACTTTACATTGGACTGACTAATTCCAAGCTTTCCCATAAATTGCGTGACTCATCAAAGGCGTTTATTACTGCTGTAGCTTTTGGCATAGTAATTTTTTCCTTAATAGATCTCTTCGGCGGCGCATCTAGATTAGGCATAGATTTTGGTTTAAACGCAATTCCGTTGCAGTCAACACTCCTATTCGCTTTTGCTATTGGCCTTATGATTCCTTTTGTTGTTGAGCGTTACCTAAAGACCGAGATAAATGCCCATTCAATAACAACTTATGCTGTAGCATATCTTTTTGCTTTGGCAGTGGCATTTCACAGCTTTGCTGAAGGCGTAGTTATTGGATTTGATCTGCAGACTGGGTATTCATTCACTTTTACCCAACAATCCTTGCAAGCTACAAGTTTCTTCCTTCATAAGATAGCAGAGGGGCTTGTCATATCAATACCAATCATGTTAATCAGACCAAAAACAGAAACTTTCGTATTGGCAGGCATAGTAGGTTCCATTCCACTACTCATTGGAATTACCACAGCATATTTGGGCATTCCTGGTTTAGCAGCATCATATGCATTTGCAATAGGCGCTGGAGTATCAACATACGTTTTGTACAAGCTTGGATACCTTTCTCACACACTTACACAAAACA
>CAYJTD010000095.1:0-6389 GCA_964372525.1 uncultured Nitrosopumilales archaeon
AACTGCAGTATAACACCATACTTTACACTCACAGAAGAAGCTATCTGGTTAATCTGTGAGAAAGCCCTGTTGGGATTACTCTTGCTTGCGCTTTCCATTGCATCCTTATTCTTCTCAATTTGTAACTTGATGTCATGGAGCATGGCAGTGAAACTCAATGAACGTATTTAGTGATTAATTATATAATAACTATAATCTCACAACTTTTTAAGTGTGCGTATGCAAGGTGTTTTGTGTTTGGCGCTGATTTCGAATCTGGAAGAGCAACCAGTATTGATGATTATAAAATAACATGTATACAGTTCATCGAAGATATAAGTTCCGATTACAAGGATTGGGTTGTTAGATACAATTTACCAGACGAAGAAAGTGCGTCAAGAAAAAATTCTATAGATAAAGCTGTAGAAACCACAAATGAATGGATAGGTAAGTATGGCAATACAATAAAGAAGATCGACATCATAAAGGATGACGGTATAAACAAAATGGCTGAATTTACTGCAGGCTTTCCCTTTGAGTTCAATATCTACGTTGAGGATCAGTCAAGGTATGTACATGTATCTGCAGGCCAAATAAAACTTAATGTCAAAGCCAAGCCACGTGAAGGAATGAATATACGACTTGCTTATTGGGTCAAGGATCAGTTCGTTCAGCTCCTTTCTTCATGTACCGCATCTATAGATATGAATAAAGTAGATCTTCAACCAAAAAGCACGCTTGATGAATATGTTATACTTGATGCAAGTTTATGTAAACCAGCTGATATAATATCTATAACGATAGCTGCAGAAGAAGTATCCGAGAATTTTGGTGAAGAGAGACGTGGTCTTACTACGTTGATTAGGATAAAATGATCACTCTTCAGGTTCTATCTCAATGATTATGCGTTCCATCGATGCACGTTCATCACCGTATTTTAATGATGATATTGTTTTAAGCAGTTCTTTATCTTCTACTAGCCTTGCCTTGCCATTCATTTCGGTTCCATTCACTTCTATGACAGCTGATTGATTCTGTAATAGATTCATCAGCCAGTCTCCGCTCATACTTCTTCTTGACGCATAAAACTTGTTATTGTGAAAAACAAGTCTAACCGGTACAGTATGTAATTTACCAGTTTTTCTGCCAACTGTCGTTAAATTGGCTATAAACGATTTTTCATGTATGTTGACTTTCATGAGGATCTTCTTAATTGGATTCTTCATAAATATTTATACATTCAACGTGCTAATTATAAGACCAACGTGTTTTCTTGAAAGAGTTTAAAGCAGCTAATTCCTACCTTTGGAATAAGCTATGAACCAGATCAAAAAACGAGTCTTTGAAATCTTGGAAGTGGCTGCTACTGGAGATACTGTTAGTAGGATATTTGATATTTTCATTATGACACTAATAGCTGTAAATGTAGTTGCCGTAATTTTGGAAACAGAAGAAGTCTTTTCTCACTATATGGTTCATATTTTCAAACTTTTGAAGTATTCTCTGTAATAGTATTTACCGTTGAATATGGTTTACGAATCTGGACATGCACTATTGATAAGAAATTCCAGGCGCCTGTTAGGGGAAGAATAAGATTCATCCTCACACCATTCTTACTGATAGATCTAATCGCTATCTTGCCCTTTTACTTGCCCCTACTCATAATTGATTTGAGATTTGTAAGGGTAATGCGACTCTTCAGACTCTTCAGATTATTCAAAATCGCTAGATACTCAGAGTCCATGCAAACACTTGGTATAGTTATGAAAGAAAGAATAGGGGATCTTACTGTATCTTTCTTCGCATTATTCATTTTGCTAATTCTTGCATCAAGTCTAATGTACTTTGTTGAACATGAAGCCCAACCAGAAGTTTTCTCAAGCATTCCTTCCGCGATGTGGTGGGGAGTGATTACCTTAACGACCGTCGGTTATGGTGATGTTTACCCAGTTACTGCTTTGGGAAGGTTTATCGGTGCTATAATAGCAATTTTGGGAATTGGTATGTTTGCACTACCTGCAGGTATACTTGCCTCAGGTTTTGCGAAACAACTTCAAAGAAGACATCAGCATAAAACATGCCCACATTGTGGAAAAGATCTAGATGAGTCAACAGAATCATTTAGCGGCTGATGAAGCATTATATACACAAAAATCTACTTAGCAAACTTCACATAGCTCAAAAATATAATATCACTTATGAGTAGGCGTGAGAAATTGCTAGACGTGCGAAAATTTATCAAGAAACGTTCAAGATTAGTTCGGAAAAGATCAAAACAAGTGGGCCTTCCACCTGGTGCTCTTGTTCACGTAGGAGAAAAGAAGGTCGAACGAACTAAGATTATCACAATAAATTATAATGAAACAGATTTTCAAGAAAAAGAATTAACAGCGATTGAGGAATGCCAGTCATTCGCAGATCAACCCACTGTAACGTGGGTAGATATAGTTGGTCTCCATCAAATTGAAGTTATAGAAAAAATTGGCAATTATTTTACCTTGCATCCACTCGTACTCGAAGATATAGTTAACACAGAGCAACGCCCAAAAATGGAGGACTTTGATAATTATATCTACGTCGTCGTGAAGATGCCTTATTTTAACGAAAATGGCGATGAAATAATTATAGAACAAATAAGTCTGATCCTTACTGCAAAGTTCGTTATCTGTTTTCAGGAAAGAGAAGGTGACGTTTTTAATGCCGTCAGAGAGCGAATTAGAAACGGTAAGGGTCAAATAAGAAAAATGGGTGCTGATTATCTTCTTCATGCGTTAATTGACTCTATAGTTGATAACTATTTCGTGATACTGGAAAAAATTGGAGAGCAGATAGAGAGTTTAGAAGAGGAGTTGGTGACTCATCCAACACCGCAAACCTTGCATCACATTCATAATTTACGACGAGAAATGATACTCTTGCGCAAGTCTATATGGCCAATAAGAGAAGTTATCAGTTCCTTGGAAAGAGCCGGTTCGTCACTGGTTAAAGAATCTACAAATATTTACCTTAGAGATGTTTATGATCATGTCATTCAAGTTATGGATACTATAGATACCTTACGAGATGTCCTTAGTGGGATGCTCGATACCTATCTCTCAAGTATTAGTAATAGAATGAACGAAGTAATGAAAGTATTAACTATAATTGCTACTATCTTCATTCCAATCACATTCGTAGCTGGCATTTACGGTATGAATTTCCAATACATGCCTGAGCTTGAGTGGCGAGTTGGCTACTTTACGATATTAGGTGTAATGGCGGCTATTGCTCTTACAATGGTAGCCTACTTTAGAACTAAAAAATGGTTCTAATTACTCATTATGTCTAGGAATAATGACCATATCTGTAATTATCAGAAATTATAGATTTTAGGTATTAATGGAGAAGATAGAGATAACAGTATATGCTAACACTGTAGAACAAGTAGATTCAATATTGAAGGAGTTTGATGTTCCATATTTTAAAGTACAAGGTGGAACAGCTGGGGCAGAATTATTTCAATACACTATTACGGTACCAGACGATATTGCTCATGCTCTAATCGATAAACTTGCCAAGGTAGTAGATACTAAACAGAAAAGCACCCTGATAACAAACGTCAAACTTGAAGCTGTGGTGTCTGATTATCTCATGAAATTAGCTGAAAAGATAAAGAAACCAAAGAAAGCGCAAGTAGTGGAAGAATTAATTCCATTGACTGAACCATTCATACATTTTCGTAAGGATTTGTTTATCATGATTGTTATCGCATCAATCGTTGCATTATCAGGCCTGTTTGCTAATAGCCCTGCAGTCGTAATAGGTGCAATGCTCATCTCGCCTCTGCTGGGACCTATAACAGCGTTCTCCTTCAATGCAGCAGTAGGACGCCCGTTAAAGATGAGACAATCAGCATTGTCAGGATTCGTATTAGTAATCGCAGTAATTGCAACTGGTGCTATAGTAACTGCTATAGCATCGACTTTCATGGAACTACCAATCACAAACGAAATAAACTTGAGAACAACGACTTCGCCAATTGATATTGGTATAGCAATACTGCTTGGAATAGCAGGGGGTATAGCAATGGTTTCTTCTATACCAGGAATACTTGTGGGTGTTGCTATTGCAGCAGCGCTTGTACCACCAGCCGTTGTAACAGGTATAGGACTTGCATTGCTAGATGTTAGGATCTTTACTGGTGGAACGTTACTTACAGCAGCTAACGTAATAGGTTTGCTTTTGGGTAGCATGATAGTCTTCTTGGTTAGAGGTATAACACCAAGGAAATACTATGAAAAAGAGAAAGCTAGAAAATACCTGCTCCTTACTATAGTGATATACACTGGTTTTAGTGTCTTGTTAGGAATACTCAGTTTATTCGATTAATATCTTTCAATACCATCGACATCATATTATGAAATGTAATTCTAGCTGAAACACATTCGTAGGAGTGCAGGGGGTGGGATTCGAACCCACGAACTCCTAAGAGACGGGATCACCCATTGTAGATCTTGAGTCCCGCCCAGTTGACCAGGCTTTGGTACCCCTGCACTGCACACATAAAAGAATGTGAATATATAACTCGTACTTTATCGACGCAAATATCTTTGCCACTTCATCTAAATGCTTGCAAGCATAAGACCTTCGATCATCTTCTTTATCTTCCCGTCAATACCTACAAGAAAGGTTAATGCTTGTTCATCAGACCCATTATTCCAACTACATATTTTTTAGCAACATGTTTCTTTCATACATAGGAGTATTGTCCCTAATGTAGTGTACAATGCCCTTTCTTGCCAATAAAATTATGCAGATTAATGATCCAGCCATTATGTGATTCTAACCAAGTGAGGTGCAGAGCGCCTTCTTTAACCGCAGGAATACTTGTATTTGTAATCATATATTAATTATTTTCCACAGATGGAAACTTTTATTATCCTGACCAAATTATACGGCTGCTATGAAGATATCAGAACTGAAGAGTGGTATGAGGGCCGTCAGTATTGAAGCTTCTGTAGTAAGCGTATCAGAATCAAGAACTGTAAACAAGAGAGATGGAGGTACAGCAAAGGTCGCAGACGTTATCATACAGGACGATAGTGGACAGATTAAACTCTCCTTATGGGAAGACCAAATAGCGATGGTCAAGGCTGGTTCGAAGATCGGAATCGAAAATGGGTATACGACAAGCTTCAGGGGCGAGAATCAGCTCAGCGTAGGAAAGTACGGCAAGTTAAACATTATAGAATACTAGTTTAACTTTTAACTGATATAGCCAACATCCTTGCTAGGCTGTTTTTGTTGCTGTTCATACTGCTGTTCAGTACCAGACCTCTTGCGCATTTGCTGCTCTATTGTTTGAATCAACATCTCCGTATCTTTAGCCCTCTTCTCCAAAGTTTTCATATCGATCTTTACACCGATCATGCTCAACAACACCTCCAGAACCGCTTGTGATGCTTTTGCATCAACCACATACCCAGAAGTTTCTCCAAGTAGACACATGCCATTCATTCCTTTCAATTTAGCAAGACCAACTATCAACCCATTCATGCCTGTTACGCTACCTCCATCCATAACAAGTATATCTTGACTCTGGAACTCCTTGAGTAAATCCACATTTGTTGCCGTTGCATATACTTTCGGTTTATCGACAAAAACTCCGGTAATATATGCAGCCAAGGTAAATACTGCCTTGGTATGAAATTTGTCAGCCAGTTCAAGAATTTCTGTACCTAATGTATACTCTGCTTCTGGTGTTGATGGCTGTGCGTCACCTGTTAGTATAAGCATATCTGGTTTGCCATCGTTCTTCCAATAATGCATCGTATTCTTCATAAGATCAGCAGTTCCATCACTCCTGATCATCACTTGCGGTGGAAACGAAGGCGAGTAAATATCAGCAAGTAACTTTGCATTTACTTCCTGTATAAGATGCTCTACAGCTAATTTTCCTACATAACCACTTCCAGGTAAACCGCAAACAAGATAAGGCTCTTGTAGGTCAGGCATCTTTCTTTCATTGAATATAACATTCAAAGTATCAGGCATACATAGTAACGTATTTGAAACCAATTTAAATGTTAAACTAAAAAAGAAATTTACTCCTCAACACAAACCATTGTCTCGGTGCTTGTAACACCTCGTATCGGATGAATTCTCTGCGTCACAAGATTAGCGATTCCTTTGAGGTCAGATGCTTCGACTGAGGCAATAAGATCAGTATGACCTGTAACAGCGAATGCTTCTTTTACACCCTCAATAGCTCTCATAGAATTCAGAATATTTTGTATGTTGCTTCCTGGCTCAACTTTAATTTCCACGTAGGCTTTCATAAGTAATCATGGTAGTTATTCTATGCTTATAAGTATTTAACATGCAGAAAAATTTGACTTGGGTTTTATAATAATATACAGCAAAGTTAAATG
>CAYJTD010000096.1:0-6356 GCA_964372525.1 uncultured Nitrosopumilales archaeon
AATATATACTGGGTGTGGATAATTTTTGGCTGCTGAAAAATATCTAATTTTTACCCTTAGATAAGGCAAAAATTTAATGCTATTTATCCACATCATTCCAGACAGTTTTTTCTCAAGATAATTATTGACACTTTAAAAAGTTATAATACGTACAGCATCAGTGCTTTGGTGAGTAAAGTAAATTTATCGAAATTAATGGTAGAAAATGAGAGATCTAATCCATACTTTTTACCATCTCTAACTTTTCTGGTAAATAATCATCGGTAATCTTAGTCAATCCATACTTGGAAAAGGCTTCTAATTCGCTCTTTCTCTTCATCTTCAGAAATATATCAAGTTCCCGCTGCCAAATATCTGATTGATATCTTGGGTCACGTTTCAATTCATGGCATCTCTTAATATCTGCTTCAGTCATTGGGTCTGTTGGTAGTTTGTACTTTTGAATGTCGCTTGCCCATACTCCTATCCACTTGGCATCAGGCACAGTAAGCTCCCTCAAATGCGCCGCATTTGCAGAGCCAGATTTTATGACCATCGCTATATGCTCGCCATATACGTCGCCATCAGCAAGAATGAAAACATCGAGATCCAATTCATCATGCAACCGCTTCAATAGATAACGCGTAGATCTTGGGGGTTGACCAGCAGTGTCAACTACAATTGCCTTGAATTTCTTATGCACCTTTTCTTCTACAAATCTTGTAAAGATACCACCCTTCTCTACTGCAATCACCATATCTGCTGTTGTTTTAACAAATTCTGCAGTGCTCAAACTCGGTCCTATTAGGTAACCATCAGGATGATCTGATAAATTCAAACGTTTTCCCTCATATCCAGGTACAGTATATTCAATTGTTAGATCGCCAAAGACACTACTTCTTTCTTCAGGGTAAATGTTAAAGTCCTCTCTCGCCATAGTAAGGAGCGCTTCTAGGTCAGTAATTGTATGGTCAGATTCTGGCTGATCTTCAAAGTCCATATTAAATGCCTGTGCTGAATAATAGATATCCCTTAATGTTGACGTTTTTCCTTGATTGATTAATTTGTTAATGAAGAAACCTATCCAGACCAGCTGCGTAAAAGGCCGCAAATGACGCATATTCTTTGCAGACCTGTTCACAGCACCACTTCCTAATACATACTGCCTAAGTTTTTTGTCATAAACTATATTACTTACAGATCTACTCGGAATCGATACCTCTGGGAATACACCATTATCTAGATCCCTGTAGACCCTGTTTCCTAGGCCTTGCAGGAGTTCCTTAACTTTAGCTTTCTTGGCCTTCGCCACTTTCCCCTTCTTCAACCTCTTCACCCAATTTCAACAATTTCTTATAACTTGGTTGTTTTTTAGCGTTAGCTAGTTCTGTGGAAAATTGCGCAAGCATTGGTAGGTATTTTGAATATATACCAGCACGCTTCTTTTGCATTTCCATATGTCCCTTCTTAGAAAGGAATGCTGCAAGCTTTCTTGCTAGGAACCTCATTCCATTCCTAAGTTCATAATCTATTTCAGGTCTATCGGCTATGTACTCCTTTCCTACTGTCTTGTATGGCACCTTTGTGGAGCAAATATGCGTCACTATTATCAATGGTGAGTCCTGACCAATTCTGTATCTTGGCCAGTCAACATCTTCTATGACCTTCATAGCAACATCACTCCCTTCATCATAAAGCAACGGGATTCTGTTGGCAAACCTGTAAAGGCTTATCGCGTTCGTTTTGATATCACCACCATACGCCATACCCATCTCTACTATGAATGGAAACCCAGAATACGCTGAAGGTGGTCTCTGAACTGTAGCAACAAACTCTGGATTGAATATCTTCTTTATACCTGCTTCGAGAAGTTTTTCACTAAGGGGAGAGAGACAACTAGCATCAGGAGCAAGAAATCCTGGATACCTTTGCATTGCATCTGCCAGTGAAACTATCTCCTCATTTGCGAGCGTGCCTATCTTTTTCTTGCTATCAATCTTTGCAAAATCCAAAAACTTCTTTGATATTCCTGGACCTACTCTCTGAAAGTTTTTCGTCATAAAGTCTAGAACGGTATCCCCTTCCACTATAGACACAAGATGTTTGAAAAATGGGTTGATTTTCTTAAGTTTGATCGTATGATAGTTCTCATCTAGTAATGTTATGTACGATATTTTTGAATTCGGCACATCTACATTATCAACACGAACTTTTTCTATGTCGTCCAAATTAATGTTTAACAATACAACTACTGATGCTGCGGTTTTTACAGCCCTAGTTAATTTTTCCCAGCGTTTCTTTGCTAGGCTGGCTATTGTGTCTGCACTTTGATTTATTCTTTCAGCACCAAGTTCCTTCTTTACGCGCTCCTTCATTTCTTGACCAAACGATTGTGATGTGTTGTATTCATGACTAATTAATCGACGCAGAGTTTCTACGTCAACACCGGTTGGATGAGGTTCGATCTCTAACGGTGGAGATGGAATTATTTTTGTTACACGTTTAAATTTTATTTTATCACCTGTAGGATCTTGGAGAGATATGTTGGCGTAAGGAGTGATTAATGCTGTCTGTGCTACATAATCACGTATCTTATTTTGCGACTTTCCAAAATCTCCCTCTAAAGTGACACTTATCGATAGACCTTTGAAACTATTAGCATCAGATTTCTCTTTGTTAAGAATCATGGGTCTGTTACGTTGAATATCAAGTTGCATTGTATATTCATACATCTTACTGTTTTGAGTTGTCTTTATGAAGACAGGCTTGTTAGTAGTAATCTGTCCATAAAGAATAGCCATCGTGGCACCTAGTCCGAACATGCCTCTCGCCTGCCTCAGGGTAAATTTGGTACCATACAACACCTTACCAAATGCCATAGGAACATACTCTGGTGTTATACCCGGACCATTATCGGTCACCGTAACAACATATTGTTGCGGATCTGCAGTATCTTTTTCAACGGATTTGATTGAGATAGTTATATGCGGTAATATCTTATTGTGGTCACAAGCGTCCAATGAATTTTCTACAAGCTCTCTTATGGTCATATACAGAGCCCTAGATGGATTGCTAAAACCAGCAAGATCCCTATTTCTGTAAAAGAATTCACTTGGTGATATCTCGCTAAATGTTGCCTGACTCATACACATTATCCTCCCATAGTTTTACACGTTCTATCTTGGCACGTCTTCTTGCCTCCTGTAGCATGTTATACACTGATTTATGCATGCTACCCTTTGCAAGCATAGTAATAGCTTCATTTGCAAGTCTTATTTCCTCAGAATTACCGATCATCGCAACTGAGTGACCGTACACAGATACATATGCACCACTTAACTGTTCCATGATTTTTCGTGCTTTACCATCTACTCCAATTATCCTCCCTTTTATTCTTTCCAACGCATTATTTGACTTGCCAGCAAATTCCTTAAGGTCTTGAACATATAACATCATGTCTTTATCAAGTAATCTGTTTGCCCTCTGCGGTGAAAATCCTTTTGCTATAGCAGTAACAATTTCTACAGCTTTAAATGGCAACATCTCTTCTGGCTTCCCTCCATCCCTGATTATAACATCGCCATATTCGCTATCTATCTCTAGCTTTACGCCGCAGGATTTCTCGATCTCATCCTTTACCTTACCTTTTTTGCCTATAAGCGCTCCTACACGATCCTTTGCAATCTTAACATTGTGCATGAAACTCAATTCTTTTTCACCACCTTCATTGCCTTCTCCTGCTCATAAACATCGATCCCCTTCTTGCTAAAGAACCTGTTTATGTTCGATATGTCACGTATAAGGAACTGTTCCGCATTTGGATGTGCTATGTTAACAGCAGAACCAAAATCGAATAACATTAGTTTGTTTTTGTACAGAAACACGTTGTATTCTGAAAGATCTGCATGAACCAGTTCAGCCTTGTAGAGCTTTGCTACGGCCCTTAGAACCTCTAGATAGTGTTTCTGTGTGACCTGACACGTATTCAGCGTAGGTGCAGGAACACCACCCTCCCCAACGAACTCCATTACAAGCACGTTACCTTTCACATGTATAGGCTTTGGTACGGGAACCTTTGTAGCATATGCTGTCTTGAGATTCTTGAATTCCTTCCTTGCCCACACATTGACTATATTCCTCATACCTTTCCTGACACTGCCGAACCTAGGATCACCTGCAATATACTGCATCCTATGTTTGAATTCGGCACTTGTAACAAGGTAGATCTTCACAGCAACACTCGTATTGTTGGCAGTAACACCCCAATATACTCTAGATTCCTTGCCACTCGCAACAACTCCATTTAGGTAGCTGAAAACACCTGCGTTCATAATATCGTAAAGGATCATCAACGTAGATTTGTCAAAAACCTCTTCAAAGACAGCACGGTCAGATTCATGACTCCTTAATATTCTCTGCTCCTTCTCTATTTTGCTTAGGTTATGTGTAATCTTTCTACTTATCCTATCGGGTATGTCCTCCTCACTCATAATACATTCACCTTCAAACGAACCGCAGAATTAAAGTAAACATTCACCATGTTCTTCACGGGTGTTGGTTATTTAATATTTCAGATAGATCAGATCAACTAAAAATCCTTCGGTAGGTAATTATTCTCCTTCAGCCAGTCAATCTGCGCAAATGTATATCTCCAAACAATATCACCCTTTTCGTCACTTTTAAAATCCCACGGTGCAATAAGCACTATGTCATTATCCCTGACCCATATCTTACGCTTCAACTTTCCTCTTATCCTACCCATCCTAGTCTTTCCATCTACACATTCAACCAGTATATGATCACTACCCAGCAATTTCACAACTCTTCCGAGCACTTGCCCTTCTGCAGGCAGTACAAGTTCCTTTAACGCTTCTTCGCTTATGACTTTTCGCTTACCCATTGCGTAGTTTTATGCATAAATACAATATTAGCATTCCTTAATTTTTTGATAATACAGGTTAACCTCCTTAACCATTTTGAAATTTAAATACCATAAGAAAGGGAACATCGGAAATAGTTCTCACACTTAGACTGGAGGCAAGTTTCATTCTCACAGCTTTATCAACTATCCTTTTACCTACCAAGTTTGCCACAGAGCAGGAACTAAGCAGATCCACGGCTTCCTCTTCGCTTACCACCTGTTGTCCAAAATAGCCTTTGGTTATCTTGACTTCAAGTTTCCCTTCGCTCACCTTAGTACCAATCAGTTCTTGGTCGCATATGTTAACCATCATAGAACCTTGGTAGTTTATTTTGCGTACAGCAAACATGCTACTCATGCAAAAATTCCCTTTAAAGATGATTTTGCACCACATGCTTCACATACAAGAAAGCTCAACCTCTTCACGCGTTCAATCTTAGTATCAGGGCTGTTGCATACAGGGCATATAACATACTCCTTTATGTACCGCTCAAATAACGATGTAAACGCAGATGGCTCCTTCTTGCCCACGAATATACCTTTTTCACCAGCAATGTAGGCCGCAGAACCGAATTCTTTAGCCAGATATAATAGAACTTTTTCAGGATCCCTTCGCATAACCTTGGGAAAATCCGTAAAATTTCTAAATATTGTTTTATTACCTACCCATATTACATCCGGTCGTGGCATTTCAACTCTAGTTGTGCTCTTCTTGTCCTGGCTTACGGTTTTATCCTGTAATCGCTTGAGCAGGTTTTCGTAGGTAGGTTTTGTCACGCGTATACTCAGGAAGTATCAAATATAATATTTTGCCATAAAAAGAAGGGTAGAAGGACTATGCCTTACCTATCCTGAATACTTTGGTTCCACAGTTAGGGCAGACACCAGAGGTAGCAGGTCTACCATTTTTGAGCGTAACCGCCTTCGGGTTTTTCATTTCAACTTTCTTTCTACATTTAACGCAGTAAGCTGCTGTCATTTCCTTCGCAATGGGCTTAGCAAGACTTGTATTTAAGATTTTGTAATTTTTCCAAATGCCCTTGAGAGCTTGATATATAATATAGCACTGCAATGCGTAACCGAATATATATTTTACATCATTTTAAATAACTATTCAATTTCTTTTACAATTACACGATCGCTAAAAAATTATTGCATATACAAAGCTGCCGAAATTTAAGCAGCTAAAATATTTGAATACGCTAACATAACCGAAAATACCCGCCTATTCTGCCTAATAGTGTTCCTATACAACTGTTTTCTGGCCTTATTGAATCAAGGCACTATTTTCACAGGCGTTAGCATTTTTCTAATATGCATAGTAGATTTAATTTTCAAATTCAATTTCAAAGAAACATTACTTGTTAATCGATATTTTAGTACCCATTAACTTTTTGACAAATTCTTGATCTGGAATTAAACTTGTCTGTAAACCACAGTCGTAACTAAAGACACT
>CAYJTD010000097.1:0-6346 GCA_964372525.1 uncultured Nitrosopumilales archaeon
AAAATCTTTATGAATAAAAACCAATGATAAAATACATGAGTGGCGAGGCAGAAGCATCTTGGTCTGAATGGCTAGACTTTGACCGAACAAATGTTGAAGTTACTCCAGAGCTACCGGGAGTTTACGCAATGCATGTAGCCATGAAGGTTATCTACATTGGAGATGGTGCAAACCTAAGACAGAGCTTGCTCGAATTGCTATCACATCCATGTGTCAGCAAGGCCAAGAGGTTTCATTATATGACTGCACAATCTCATGAAGAGTTGAAAGAGAAACTTTTGAAGGAGTACCGTGAGAAGCACGGAAGACTACCTCAATGCATGGAAGAGGCATCAATAAACCAATGAATGTTCTTCCAAACTCTTTAAATCAAATTATTCTTCTACTGTAAACGTTCCTCGTACCACATACTTATCCTGCTTTGCAGCTATTTTCCAGACTCCGGATTCCGCAGTTGCAAGAGGATAAGTAAGAGTTGCACTACCAGCTTTGTCGGTCGTAACACGTTCGAAATCCAAATGAGCACCAGCGCCATCAATGATAATGTCCAGAATGGATTCTGGTCTTGCTCCTGTTACAGTTATTTGCACAGTCTCTCCCACTTTGTATGTTTGTTTATCAGTAGATATTACCAGAGGACCGGCGTTTTCACCCTCTACTCCACCACTTCCAGTTCCACCAGTACCACCACTTCCACCAGTTGTTGTACCCTTTACTGTAATTGTAGTAGTAGTTTTGTGTACTATCTGCTTTGCTTCAACAACATATGTTCCGGCAATAGCATTGTTAGGAATTACACACGTAGCATCCCATAGAAGAGTTTGAGTGTTAACCTGCGGATTTGCGCCACAAATTATTCCACTCTTCGGATCTCGAACCTGTAGCGAAACAGGACTTTCAAGCACCGCAGAACCAGTTATCTTAACCACTTCTCCAGTAGAATATTCCTTCCTATCGGTTCTTACTTCAAGCTTCCCTCCTTGAAGAGGAGTTAGGTCACCTGCAGCACCTTCGATCAAGATCTGAATTACCGATGACTTGTTCTTAGCATCTACAGCCTTGATCAAATGCAATCCAACACCAATATTGCTTGGAATAAGTACAACAGTATTAAATGCGCCAGCTGTATCGGTCGTGATTCTAGCAAGTTCAGTCTGATCAATATACACTATGACTGCTGAACTAGCGCTGTATCCTCTGCCAGTTACCGTAAGCTGTTCGCCTAGAGACGCCTTTACTTTACTAATATTAACTTCTGGCGCAGTCACATTAGGAAGTATAGAATTTGTTGGCTGTTCTCTAATCCTGACCTTCGCTACCTGCCCGCTTTGCAGCTCAACACCATTATTATCACTGGCTTTCCATTCAAATGCCGCAGTAGCTGGATCGGTAACCTTTATGATGAATATAGCTCTTCCACCCGGTCCCAGATCTGATCGTGTAGCAGTGAATGTCATGCTATCACTAGTCCTATCAACATTCCACCCTCTTGCTACAGCAGCTAAGGGTCTATCCGCCGAAAACGTAATCTTGAATTCATGAATAGAACTGGTACTCTTTGAAGAGTTAACAACGAGCATCATTATGCTTGATTTCTTTCCCTTTGCTAACACCCTTGCAGAGAATACGTCTCCCTGTGCTAAAGCGCTCGCAGTCACACTGAAGAACAGTATTGCTACAAGCGTAACTGCTAATATTACCTTACCGTGCACAAGGCATCTGAGCATGCGGTTCTTTTATAGGTTATGTTTACTTTTTAATACATAGTCGTTAAACTAATTTTCATAGGAACATATTTCTCTGTGTAGGCTAATTCAAGTCTCAGTTGCTGGAAACTAATTATTATAATTGTATAATACATTTATGCCATGCATAAAAACCTCAAGATTTTAACTATCATAATTATAATTTGGCTTACGGGTTTCTATGGCTACGCTCTGGCAATGATATCATGGCCAAAAGATGGCAGTGCTATCGCAAGAACCTCCAGCAATCATAACAATTACTGGTCACCAAACCCTTCCCTTACGAAATCAGATGGAGGATGGGACAGCAAGGTCTGGAAGTGGCGCGAGTTCCTTGACTGCAGCTCAATACAAATAACCAATGCAGATCATTACAATTACTCAGACTGGTCTAACGATAACAGAGTACAGATGAGCATGCTTACAAAGCCAGACTCGGACTGGGTATATGTTGCAGGTATAAGCGTTGGAAGTGTTTGGGATGATCTAAAGCCATCTTACCAGCCCCTTCCGTTGAAGGTAAACAAAACAAGTTCATTGATCTTGGAAACCAGAATCGATGACTGGCATGGTGCTCCCTTATCTCCAATAGTGTTTCCTTCTTGGTATGCAGTACTTTCAGATGTTTGGTTCAATGTTACAGATGTTACAATTGAAGATGCAAATGGAAAACAACAATTTCCATCAAAGATAGTAGGCATAGACATCTTTTACCATACAATGACAGGTAGTCTAAACACTGTGATGGGTGGCAGTAATGAATTTGCAAGGGTAGAGCCATGCAATAAAAATTTCATTTACAGTGTAAACCTAGCAGATCAAGATTTTTACTCCAACAATAACGGTTTATTCACAGTCGATCTTTCCATTTTGTTGCGTAATGCACAGGAAGAAGCAGCGAAACATGGGTGGTACTTTGACATTGATAATGTGGAGCTTATGATGATGGAGAGCGTAATAGAATCATACTGGTCATATGTTTATGCAGAGGTCAGTTGGAGTGGCGTGCGATACTGTTTACATGGAAAAGAGTGTGCAATAGAATAAATGTAGTTGTTTTATGAGTTGTTGCATGCAGATCAACTTGCGCAAGAAGTGGCGGAGGCTGGTAGCTTTCGGCGCATTATGGGCATTCATATTATTCCCGATACCATTTCTTCCTCTATTTGGATTCGAGGTACATCCTCAAGCAATTCAGGCGTTAATAATAATAACAGTTGTCGTCTCAATACCTATGGTATTTCTCGTTATATTCATGAAATAGATGAGATTTGAAAATGCAGACATTTGTTACGTAATATTTTATATTGATCATGTATCTTTATTTTCTTTATGCAAGCAAATAATGAATTAAGAGAGAGTGATATAGCATCTCTCAAAGAAGAACTAGAAGAGCTGAAGCGTGAGGTTCTGGTGATAAAGAGAGCTGTGAGAAACAAGGTTGCAAGATATGAGATAGGTCAGATAAGGAATGGAAAGGATATAGATTCAATCCTTGACCTTAAAGACCTGCACTAACAGCTAACTATTGTTCCTTCTTACATCATTTGTAGTATAAGCAAGTCCAATTAATAGATAGAATGATATCACTCACTTGTTTTGCCACATCTTCAGAATTCCCACAATACCTAAAATTACAATGGCAACGAAAATTATACCAGCAACAAAAGTGTACTGGGTAGTGGATCCGACTATAAAGCCCAAGAATGCCAAGCCGAGTCCACCTATTACCAATTTTTGTAGCCATGTTTTACGTTTTGGTGCCAATTTCTTAGCTAAGAAGTTGAGGCTTATTAGTATTCTTTGAAGTTCTCAGTTGAACTGGTTTGAAATGGATTAATTAATTAGTTACAAGGCCCGACAGAAACTACCTAAACAAGGGAGGCGTTTCTGCCGGACCGCATGGGCCGTGGCTGAACTGGGCACTTGGGGCTGTTATGTAAACATTGAATGAAATACTACTTATCATGTCAGGTTGAACATTTTGTGGTATTTAGTTTACATACAGTAACGGAGAAATGCCAAATGACAAATTTCTTTAAACTTTTTACTGCACGGATCGATTTTTATGTAAAATTTATACAAATTTGATAGCTGTTCAGTCAGCAGTTTTAAGACAATATAACATACACGCCATATGAGCAAAGAAGAAAATATTTCGTCGCAGATAGGTATGGCTAGTAACCAGATCCAGAAAGCGAAACAGAAGTTTGAAAGATCCCAACGATGAAAGTATAGAAGATGATCTTGTAAATGGTTTAGACTTTCTTGTTATGGCAATTAGATTGCATAGAAACTATAGAAAAGAAAATACATGAAATAAAGTATAGCAACTTTCAATCTGGTAACTTTCTTATTTATATATACGCATACTAATGTTGTTTCATGATCGATAATATTGGAGGTAAGGTCATACTCGTATCGAACCAGAAAAATGCTGTTGAATTCTATACAAAGAAACTTGGCTTTGATCTTAGACTAGACATGCCCATAGGTGATATACATTGGATCGAAGTGGCACCCAAGAACTCCCAATCAAGCATAAGTTTAGTGGAGCCAAATGAAAAAACGATGCCAAAAGAACAATTGGAAAAGGCAAGACAAGAGATCGGAGCAAATAGTGGTATATGGTTCTATACCAATAACATACAATCAACGTACGAAGAGTTGAAGAAGAACGGTGTGAATATAACAGAACCGAAGAAGCAGGAATGGGGTGGAATCATGTCAGAATTCAAAGATCATGATGGAAATGGCTTCACGCTTGTGGAATTCAAAATGTAGTCATAATTACTTACAAACTTCCTTTACCATTTTTGTTACATTATCGATTATTTTGCTGGATGCAGACAGTTGATTTTTTGGGTTGAATATTCCCTTCAATTCATTGTTATTTAACTTGGATGAAATTTCTTTATCATTAGTTAACGCATCAAGAAAATAGGTACCTTTCTTTGTAGTATCAAACGCTATCCTCTGTATCGCTCTATATGCATCAAACCTTGGCATTCCCTTTTTTACCAAGGCTTCGAGCACAAATTCAGCGTATATCTGTCCTTTCGTAAGTTCCAGATTTTGCAATATTCGCTTTTCATCCACCTTCAACCCTGCAATAACCTTCGTCATGCTGTTCAGCATTTCATCCAACAATATCACAGCTGTGGGTATTGTAAAGCGTTCATTGGCAGAATTGGAAAGATCCCTTTCATGCCATAAACTTATGTTTTCCAACGATACAGCTACCATTGCCTTAACCAATCTTGCAAGGGATGATGTTCTTTCACTCTTTATGGGATTCTTTTTTACCGGAACTGCGCTGCTGCCCATTTGTCCTTCCTTGAACGGCTCTGCTACTTCACCAATTTCTGTTCGCTGTAGATTACGTATTTCAACTGCGATCTTGTCTAGTGTTGATGCTATCAACGCAACTGTGAAGATGAACTCTGCGTGCCTTTCCCTTGACACGATCTGTGTAGCAGCATCTATAGGATAGAGTTTCAATTTTTTTGCAACCAGTTTCTGCACATCAAGTGCCTTATTACCCATCAGTGAACCTGTACCAACTACACCCAATGTCTTGCATACAAGCACGCGTTTTTCCATTTCCATTAGCCTTTCTATATTATTGACCATGTCTGATGCCCACACCGCAAATTTCAGACCAAATGCAATTATACTTGCATGCTGCCCATGCGTTCTGCCAACTGCAGGCATAGCTTTGTATTTTGCAGCCTTTTCTGCTAATAATGTAGTCAGTTTGGCTATCTTCGGTTTTATTACCTGTAGCGAATCACGTATCTGCATTGATATTACAGTATCAACAACATCATAACTTGTTAAACCGTAATGAACCCATGGCCTTGATTCATTGCTACAGAGCTCATTTATTGATTCAACCACTGCAGCAGTATCGTGTTCGCTAACAGCTTCAAGTTCTTTCACTCTCTTTACTGTTATCTTGCCAGATCTTGCTTTCAACGCAATCTCTTTTGCAGCTTTGGAAGGAATAAGACCTACTTCTCCCTGTGCTTCAGCAACACTAGCTTCAAACTCAAGCTCATAATCTAGGCGATCCTGTTCTTCAAAGATACGCTTGATCTCGTTGCTGCCGTATCTGCCAGTATCAATGGGAAGTATGGGCATATGCTCATTGCATGAAGCAAGGAAAATAAACGTTTGTCATAACTGGCATATGATCCGAGATAATTCGAGTTAGCACTTGCTGTTAATGGTTTAAATTGCTCAAGTTCGAGACAAACATGGGCGATAGTTTTTGGTTTCACAGGATCTCATAAAGAAAGTTGGAGATTTTGAATACAGGATAGAGGCAGATCCAAATAGGAAGATGCGTGTACCTGTAACAATTTACGCTGACGAATCTCTACTTAGCAAGATGATGACTGATAGAACTCTTGGTCAGGCAATGAATGTAGCCACGCTGCCAGGAGTGGAGAAGCATGTTGTTGTTCTACCTGATGGTCACGAAGGCTATGGTTTTCCAGTTGGCGGCGTTGCAGCCACTGATGTCAATGAAGGCGTAATAAGCCCCGGTGGAGTCGGCTATGACATAAATTGCCTAGCCGGGAATTCATTAATTTTGC
>CAYJTD010000098.1:0-6329 GCA_964372525.1 uncultured Nitrosopumilales archaeon
AGTATGTGTAGAAATATAGCACCGACAGGTTTGCTTCAAAAGGCTAAACTCTTACCTATTCGTTAATCAAATTAGCGTGGAAACATGAGAAAACAACATTAAGTATATTAGTTGTATAAATGAATAGTGACAATTGTGACAAAAGTAGAACTAGAATTCACGACAGATATAAGTGACAAATCTGAAATTTTAACGAAAATATCACAGATAGTTAAGACTGCAAATGAACTAGGATTTGATTTGGAGGAAGCAGAACTTGAATCTCCAAAAATAAAATACAAAGATAAGGGAAAGGATAAAGAAAAGGAAAGGAACGAGAGCAAAGTAGAACAAGTTACTTTCTAAACTAAAAGTGATAACACGTAAGAAGGCTGCAAGGTCACAGATAATTTTTTAAATATTATTGCTTGTAGTGTTTACTATACCATGATTCCACATGTTAGATGGTATGGCATAAGGTACACGGCAGATGTCATATCAAGCAAGGTTGAGAGCAAGGGTGGTGTATACGTTATAGCATGTTTGAATAAAGAGAGAATGGTCTTCTTCCCATACTTTACTGGAGAAGCTGTGAATCTTAAAGAAAAAGCATTATCACATCTTTCTGATTCTGAGGAAAATAGTTGCATAAAAGAGAAACTTGCCGGTCAGTGTTTCTTTCAGTTTGCATACATCGAGAATGAGCAGGAACGCAAAGGTGCAGCAAGATATCTGTACGATAGGTACAATCCACCATGCAATACTTCGGTTCCAGACGCAGAGCCTTTAGAATTTAATCTAGATAATTGATTTATGATATTACACTAACCTTTATGATACGGTATAACAGATCACTATTAATGAGCGGTAATTCTGATGCATTTAAGCAGAAGATGGAAGAGATTAAACATGTATCTGAAGAACTAAGAGAATTAGTTTATTCTGCACCTTCTCAGTGGGCATGGGATTCTATTGGTTCGGCTGTATCAGTAGAACAGATAGCAGAAACTATAGAGAAGATCGAGAGTGAGGTACAGAATGTGCAACAATATTGTGATGATGAATACAAGGAAATTACGGACACGCTTGTGACCATAATGTGGTCTGGTTTACAGACAAAAAATTATGAAGCTATACTACATGCGACAAAACAGTTACTTAGTATCAAGATCGATTTTGAGAATGAGCCTTTTAGTCTTAAAGCTGAATAACGATCAATTATTAATATGATGAACGTTAGTAATTTTTGTGAACAAGAAAGCCATAGTTGGAATTGGTTTAGGCGTAGTACTGCTTACATCAATAGTTGGTGTCATGAGCTCGAGTCTTCCTACAGATACAAACAAGATCCAGGACATTGAGAGGGAACGTGAAGAGAAATTAAACGTCATTGATAATGCATCAGTAGCATGGCAGCAGGGTGTTATTGGTAACGTACAGTTTATAGAAGTAATTGACCAATCAATAACTGATACAGATACTTTACGTGAGGAATATTTGTCATTAAACTTGCCTTCAACATATGCGAGATACAAACAACTCTCTATAGATTCGCTGGATAAACAGAAGGAAGCCTTTCTAAAACTGAAGGAATATATTCAAACAGAAGATCCTGAAACGCAACAATCGCTACGAGCAGAGCTCGACCAACTTCTTGTAACTTCGTTTGAATACCGTAGAGATGCTCTTAAAGAGCTTAATTAGAACTAATGTATTGATTAACTTTAATACGTATGAATTTCTCAGAGAAGGAAGGGTCGATGGATAACGAATAATTTCTCGCAGCAGGAAAAGGATGGGGTGTATAAGGCTATACATTCAAGAAGAGACGTAAGAGCCCACTTCAAAGAGGATCAGATTCCTGATGACGTCCTTATGCGAATACTGGAGGCTGCACATCACGCACCATCGGTAGGATTTTCTCAACCATGGAATTTCATATTAATCAAGGATCTAGAAAGAAGGGGGAAGGTAAAAGCATCATTCAATGAGGAGCGCGAAAGATCTTCCAAACTGATCGATGATCCCAAACGCTCTGCATATCTAGCATTGAAGTTGGAAGGTATACTTGATGCACCGGTTAATCTGTGTATTACATACGATCCTACTAGGTTTGGTCCATTTGTAATAGGACGTACAAGCATATCAGAAACTGGTGTATACAGTGTGTGTTGCGCGATACAGAACCTGTGGCTTGCTGCTAGAGCTGAAGGAATTGGCGTTGGTTGGGTTAGTATACTAAGCAATGATGACCTGCGAGAAATTCTAGAGTTGCCAGATCACATAGAGCCGATAGCATATTTGACAATGGGATACGTTACTCAGTTCGAGGAAAAACCTGATCTTGAACGTGTTGGTTGGCTTCCACGATTGCCATTAAATGATATAATATACTTTGAAAAATGGGGCAGTATTAATGATAACGGCATCTGGAAGAACTTCCGGTCATTGTTGCAGACGGAGTCCTAAACCATACACCCAACTAAATTGCAATTTGCAAATTACAATTCATTTAAAGATAGTTTATAAAAGTGCTAGTACGGTTTTGAATGGGGCTCGTAGCGCAGCATGGATAGCGCGGCAGACATTGGGCTGAACCTCCTAATCCATGGTGACAGCTGTAGAAGTTCTAACTAGAGTAGACTTCGGCTAAAGGTCGCCGGTTCGAATCCGGCCGAGCCCGCTAATATCAATAAAACTTACTGAAACCATGCTCAAAAATTCATGTCATGATATAACCAATACATTTATTTTCGTTCTTCCTTTAGAGTGCATATGGCAGAAATTACTACCTCCATAACAGTAGCCTCTATTGTAATATTTACCGTAGGATTATTCGTGGTTATGCTCTATGAGCGTGAGCGATCAAAGGAAAGAAAGCATGCAGAACGCTGACCTTGCTATTATTGACAAATTCAAGAGAGTAGGATACGACAAATTAACGCCTATTCAGGAAAAAGCCTTACCTGTATTATCGAGGCAAATCAATGCGCTACTAGTTGCGCCAACAGGTTCAGGAAAGACGGAATCTGCAGTTATACCAATTTTCACAATGCTTGCATCGCAGAAGAGTTCAGGCATACGTGCAATTTACATCACACCGTTACGCGCATTGAATCGTGATGTTCTACGCAGAATAATCAGTTACGCAGAACTCGAAGGTCTGAAAGTGGAGGTCAGGCATGGCGATACTTCAGCAAGTGCAAAGAAGAAAATGACTACTGATCCTCCTGACGTACTCATAACAACGCCTGAAACACTGGCCATAATTCTGACAAATGAAAAGATGATCAATGTAATGAAAAATCTACAATGGGTAGTTATCGATGAGGTTCATGAACTCATTTCAAACGAACGTGGTGCGCATTTGGCACTGAGTCTAGAAAGACTTCAGGCTATAACTGGAAATGAGACAATCAGGATAGGTCTATCCGCCACTATAGGAAATTTGAATGCGGCAGCAAAATTTGTTGCTGGTACTGATAGAAAATGCGCTGTTCTAATTGATAATTCCATCAGAGAATACGATATAGAGGTAAAATTCGTGAAAGGAACATTAAATGATGTAGCAAGGTTTACTGCAGATCATGTGAAGGAGAATTATCCTGATGGCTCTACTTTACTTTTTACAAACACAAGGGATGAAGCTGAATACATATCTACAGTTATGAAAAATCATACAAGCAATATGAAGATAGATGTTCACCACGGCTCGCTATCGAAGGATATGAGGGAGGAAACAGAAGCAAGGTTACGAAGTGGAGCTGCAGGCATAGTTGTTTGCACATCCTCACTTGAACTTGGCTTGGATATAGGTTCTGTAGAACTAGTTATACACTCTGGTTCACCAAGGCAGGTTTCAAAATTGATGCAAAGAATTGGGAGAAGTAGGCACAAAATTAGACAATCTGCCAAGGGATTACTGGTAACTAATAACCCCGACGATGAACTTGAAGCAATGGCAATAATACGTAGAATGAAACGAAGTTCAATAGAAGAGCAAGTTATGCACGAACTGTCATTAGATGTTCTTGCGCATCATCTGGTGGGGCTCGCTTTGCAACACAAAAGTGTAAGTGTTGAGGAAGCTTACAAAATTGTAACAAAGGCATATCCATTCAGGCAAATAACGATAAATGATATAGAATCATGTTTAGACATACTTGATAGCAGTAGGATAATAAATTATGATCGTGATAAATTAATCTTCAAGAGAAAGATCAAAGCGTACAAGTACTACTTTGAAAACATTTCTACGATACCCGATGTCTTGAAGTTCGAAGTGGTTGATACCGTAAGTAAAAAGATTATTGGAAGTTTGGATCAGGAGTTTGTAGGCGATTATGGCGAGCAGGGTAATGTTTTTGTGTTAAAAGGATCGCAATGGCGTGTTCTTGCAGTAGATGATTCAAGGTTACGTGTGAGCGTGGAACCCATGCGTGGCGCAGCTGTTAACATACCATACTGGGTAGGCGAAATGATTCCGGTTGACTATGAAACTGCTGTAGAGGTGGGAAAGTTGAGAAAGATGATACTGAAGGGAAGTGTATCTGTTGGTAACACAAATGTGCAGATGTTTTACAAAGAATTGCAGAGTATTCCTGATCATCGTAGTATAGTCGTAGAATCTGCTAGACAGAGAAATGCAATAGTAATACATGCATGCTTTGGTACGAAAGTAAACAACACCCTCTCTTCATTATTATCAACATTGCTTTCTTCCAAACTCGGGTATATGGTCGAATCAAGATCTGATGCATACAGAATAATACTCTCCTCAAACGCAAGAATAACAAAACAGCATATCATAGATTGTTTTAAAGATGAATATGACCTTGGAGCTGTGATAATAGCATCGTTAACAAACACTCATAACGTAAACTGGCGCACATGGCAAGTTGCAAAACGTTTTGGGTTGATCGATAAGAAGGCTGTTTATGACAGAAAGGCAGCACGTCTGATCTATGATAGATATTCAAAGACTGCCATAAGTAAGGAGGCCATTAGAGAGTTGATGCATGACAAATTTGACATTCCGCTAACAATGTCGATACTGGAACGTATAAAGAAGAACGAAATCAATGTGATATGGAATGATGTAGAGAAGTTTTCAGAGCTTGCAAAACCCATACTAGAACATTCTACACGCTTCTCTGCCACACCATTGAGTGTAGAGCAGGGAGTGATAGAATTAGTGAAGGAACGTTTGCAGAAAACTAGACATAAACTGATATGCATAAGGTGTGGGAATTGGGAACGTGTAATGGAAACCAAAGATGTTCCTGACAATCTGCAATGCACAAAATGTAGGTCAAAATTAATAACTACAACATATGTTTCAGACCTTGAACTTGCAAGCATAATCAAGACTAAATTGAAGGGAGGAAAGCTTTCTCCAGATGACGCACATAAGTTTGACAGAGCGTGGAAGGCCGCATCATTAATACACAACTTTGGTAGGAAGGCATTGCTGGTATTGTCTGGCTACGGTGTTGGTGTCGATACCGCTGCTAGAGTATTACGTAATTCCGTAGAAGATTATGACATACATAAGCAGATATACGAGGCAGAACGACAATACATCGTAACAAGAGGATTCTGGGACGATTAAAGCCTAGTTATACTAGAGAAGGGTTTCAACCTCAATTCGGTATTACCATCTCTTCCAGCATTAGCTGTGACTCCATATACTTTGATCCGTTGTCCAATGCCCAAATTGTCAATCATACTTGCTGTTTCCCGCCAACCAACAAGTTTTATTTCAGCTGTATCGTCACCAAGCATTATTTCTGCATATTTTACTTCGGTTCCATCCTTCATCTGAATATTCTGTACCTTTACTGCTGATAATGTTACAGCTTCTAAGAAGTAAAGTTCCTGTGATGGTTTAACATCTTTTATTTTTCGTTCAAGTGAAATTGCATCAGGGAATGATGGATCATCTTCTGTCACTCTAACATACGCATCATCCTGCAGTAACAGTGTAGTACCGTAAATCCTGCTAGGTACACATTCAACTAGATCCCCAGCTTTAAGCTGCTCAACAAATGCATCATCTGCAACAATAGTAAAGATGTGTTTAGCTCTATCATGCGCTAGCGCAAAAGAGTCCTGTCTCTTACCAGTATTTTTGCTTACTGAAACTATTCGTAGTGGCATCACCTCGATCTCTTCCAATTCTTCCATTAACTCCACCACGGTGCCTTCATCACCATGCAGTTCTGTATCTCCATACTGTCCTTGCTTGGTTCTCATTCCTATCAGTTTTATCTTTGAATTAATTTTCATAAGTTTTGGAACCCTTTCTTCGTCGACATTCCATATGACAACCCTGAATGTTTTACCATCAC
>CAYJTD010000099.1:0-6309 GCA_964372525.1 uncultured Nitrosopumilales archaeon
GCCTATTGGACATGGAAAACGATGAAGAATACTTGGAGACAGATATTCGCAAGATCTTTCTTAATAACCTCAAAAATTTAGGAGTTGATGCTGAATTTGTCGATTCAGGAAAGTTAGATATTGAAAAGCCACCATACTACAGCGGTATCTTTGCTGGCAGTATATTTCGAATGGTCGATAATGCTGGAACTATCAAGGTCAAAGGTCAGAATTTCGATTATGTACATATAGTGAGGAGAGGTTGATGTCTGAACCAACAACTCCGTGGGGTGCACTGCCATACTGTCAGATGCATTTTGTTGTTTTAGGAGAAGGAAAACGACTTGCTGAGCGACTTGTTGCTCGAACTAGAAAGAGAACCAAAGGTATCATACACAAGGAGATAGTAGATGTCTGGTGGGAAGGAGGAAGTATAACAACCCTGTTGAACAACGACGCTGATCTGAAATCGTTGTTGAAAGGAGTGTTGCTAGAGGAAGATGAAATTTACATAGATCCAACGGAAAATTGTGTGAGGATACACAGCGGTTGGAAGGCCGAACACAAGATCGAAATTAGCAAAAATGCATTACAAGCTTATAGTACAATTGCCGGTCATGTAAAAAAACACATGTCAGAATTGACCATTACCAACACATAGTTCACAGTAATTTATCATGCTCTCCACCAATCAAATGATACAAACTCAACTTTCTTCTCTTTCAGTTGTGGAATGGCAAGTATGAACTGTTTTCTTACTGTAGTTGCCAATCTGCCAGCAAGTATGATCGCAGTTGCAGTAAGCATATCATCAGGCATTACAACCTGTACTAGATATGGTGCATGATCGATCCCAGGTCCATGTTCGTAGACAGCAAAATCGCATCCAAACTTTATACCTGGAGTAACAACATAACCACTTTTCCGTAACTCAGTGAATACAAGATACTTACTATCAAAATCTGCATACTCGTTTTTGCATATGGAACTCATCTTTTTTACTGATACTATGTTTCGTTCATTATTCTTGTATATAGCAAGTTTGTTATTTTTAGCTAGGTAATACCCTTCAATAAGATCCAGGATCAATGGCGAATTAAAATCAGTTCCTTTTGGTTTAGGTACACCCAATGGTTTACCATAAAATCCCTCACCAAACAAATTCCTAGATTGCTCTAGATCCCAGACAACTATCCTATTTTCTACAAGCTCGCCTTTAATTTTGCTCATATTGTTAGCTACATGCTTAAAGCCAAAATAGTGAAAGAGTCAGAAGTCTCTAAACATTTGTCAGCCATTCCTTCAATACCTTCCAGAATATCTTTCAACAGCAGAAGGTCCTTTACACTACTAACATCGTTCAATGCCTGCATCGTCAACGCCCTATACTTTTCATCTACCTGCCTTTCCAATTTTTGGACCGCAGGCGCAATTTCTATAGCAGTAAGAGGATTCATGCTCAACGCCCTTGCCATTTCATTCAGTCTAAATAATTCTTCAACGACCATATCGATAAGTGACTGAATCCCACCATCAAATTCCTTTTTAAGAACACTTGGTTTTAATGCAGATAATCTAAAAGCAACACCGCTCATGTAACCACCAATCTCATCCATTAAATATGCTGTTCTAAGAATGTCTTCCCTGTTCATCATAAGGTTTCCAATTTCCGACACGTCTCTGGTTATTTTTCTTCTAAGATTTTCTACCTCTTCCTCTGTGTTATGCATCTTTTCCAGATAGAGTTGCATCCCTTTTGAATCACCTTTTATTAAAAGAGAATAAACCGAAGAAAGATCACGGCCAGCGTTTAAAAGTTTGGTTATTTCGTCTTGCAAAACTGCCAAAGCCTTCCGTTTAGCTTGTACTTCTAACTCCCCGCTATACACAATCTAAAAAGTACGAATCTATTTAATAATCGTTCCTATATCAATATAGAAAATAATTTATTTCATAGCACTATTGCTGCTCGCTAATAACTGTATCTTCTTTTACAACTTTCAGCTGCTTTCTGTAAAGGTTTATTACTTCCTGCACCGCCGTTGCATCCTCAGCACTTTTCTCATTACGAATCTTACCAGTAAATTTTGGAAACCTCAACGCTAAACCACTGCCTTTCCGTATGGCGTTCATGCCACACATATGTAAAGGACTTAGTGTTATTTCCGATGCAATAATTTCTATCACAACATTTGGTTCAAACCAAACATCAGCTTCCAGCTTGGAATCCACTCTAGCGTGTTTATGCGGTATTATATGTTGTTTCAATATTGAATAAAAATTAGCAAGATCTTCATCTGTGAAACCAGTTCCTACTTTACAGATACTTCTGAACATATCGTTGTCTTTATCGTAAGCTCCCAGCAGGTAAGCTCCATACTTTCCAACCCTTCTTCCTCTACCATGAAAAGCGCCTACTATCACCAGGTCTAGGGTATCTGCAATTTCGCTCCTGTATTCCCGTTTCAGTTTGATCCACGCAAATTCCCTTGCCCCTGCTCGGTAGTTACTTTCTAGGTGCTTTATCATCAAACCTTCACATCCCTCGCTTATCGATTGCTCCATAAAGTCCTCTATTGTCTTTTTATCATCTGTAACGATCATGGGAACAACTCTTACTATAGAATCACCCTTGATTATTTCTTGGAGTATTTCTCTCCTTCTTTTATACGGTAATTGGGTACAATCTTTTCTATTCGTATACAGTACGTCGAAGAAATTCAGTGATATAGGGTACTCCTTTACGGCTTCCTGTATACCATGCTTCCTCCTTCTATGCATCAATTCCTGAAATGGCAAATACTCTCCAGTATCTTGATTTATTGCAACCGCTTCTGCTTCCAGTATTGCATTAGATGCATCAACAGACTCTCCTATCACTTCTATAGCATCTGGGTAATGGCTTGTTATATTTTCAAGCCTTCTAGAAAACAGCATGACCTTGTCTTTAGATTTGTGAATCTGTAATCGTTCACCATCCAACTTGTATTCAGCAGCACATTTACCTTCAGTTCGTTCAAGTGCCTCGTCTGCAGTAGAAACTCTTTCAGCTAACATGGGCCGTATGGGTTTGAAGACCTCAATCTTCGTTGCCTTTACAGCATCCAAGCCTTGAGTGGCAATAGTTTTAGCAACCAAACCAAGATCGCTTGTTAAGTTGTAAGCACGTTCCAATGCCATACGGTTTTCTTTCTCACCAGTAAAAGCAATTGCAAGTGCATCCAATACGGTATAATCAGCTATGCCTAAGCGCAACTTACCTGTTGTAATTTTCAGAATATAACGGGCTTCTTTCGGTGTTGAATCGTTGAGTAAACTACAGATATACTTTAATTTCATATCCTGTGAACCTTCTCCCGTAAGACCTGTTATCTTGTCAAGTGTAGAATAGACCCTTTCAACTGTGATATCTTCAGAAAACAGCGTCGTTTGCATCTTAGTTTGCAATGCGAGCTCACCCGTACTCCCAATATCACCGGTTTCTCTGTACATTTGCTCGATCTTTTCTATATTCAGACCGGAAGAAATGGAAATTGCCCGTAATGCCAGTTTGTCTGCAATTCCTAGTTCAACACCTTCATAATCAGGATAGAGCTTACCCTGTATCAAATAAACAACTTTATCTATAAGTTCTGATGGTGTCGACTTTAATAATTTAACCAGATAATCAGTAAGTTCAAGTCGTTTGGTCGTCTTCTCCATCATCTCAAAAGTTTCTGCAATTATGGAGTACTGCATGCAAAGCTAAACAGAGCATTCCTAAATAAAAGCATGGGAATCATTGGTAGGTTAATAAGTTGGTTGTGTAGGGAGTTAGGCCATGGGTGGAACAAAGAAGAAATCTGTAGGAGCATCTACCAAGTCTCATGATGCTGGTCCTCAAGCAGCGGAAGTAAAGAAAGAGGAGAAGGGAGGTAAGAAGGAAAAGGGAGGTAAGGGACCTCAACAAAAAGCCAAGATCTCGGTAGTACTGAATGAAGGACAAGGTATGAAGGCAGTGACAGATTTGAAGGCCATAACACCACAAGCGTTGGCAAGAAACACGGGCGTTAAAATATCTGTGGCAAATCAATTCATAAAATCTCTAGAATCTAAAGGCGTTGTAAGAAATGTGGGAGGTTACAGCGGACATAGAGTGTATGCATTGGTACAGGAAATGAAAGAAAAGAGTTCTGGAAAGGAGGAATCTAAACCTACACAGGAAGTACCTAGCAAGGAAACTCCCAAACAGGAAGCATCTTAACTTAATTAGGCTTTTCTAAGCTGTAACACATCACCAGGCGCAGAATTTTCAATCAGTTCAAGATTAGTGATCACTTTACCAATTGGATTCATGCTTGTACTTGCTGAGGCATCTTTAATGAATACGCATATGGAACCACTCGCAATCATGAATGCCATATCACCTCGTTTGAAATCAGTTCTCTGTTTTTCAGTTCCAATAGTTAGACCGGTTTCAAAATATACAAACTTGTCCTCAAACGAATGCGCCCTTCCTTCTACTGGTACTGCACGCAAAAGCGTACCAACTGTCAATGGAGCCATATGCCTTGCGAGCTCACATTCGCATATACCTTTTCCCCTGAGTTCAAGCAATAGCTTTGTTCTGGATACTGAGCCTGCCATGAACGTTCATTTGCACAGTGCCTATTAAAGACTCTCAAAGATCCCGAAGATTTCTTTCGGAACATTTATTTATATTACAATTACTTGAGCAGATATTCTTGTCAACTAAAGATAAATCTTCTAAAAAGGTTGTAAAGGAAAAAGGAGCAAAGGCAGAAACTGCTGACATTGACAAAGATTCTAAGGGGAAGAAAAAAGCAGTCACAGTTACAGAAGTCGCAGAAGTTACAGAACCGTTGGAAGTTCTTGAAATAGAGGAAGTAGAACCACCAAAAGCACCAGAGGAAGTCAGTGCAGAGGAAATTGTGGAAGAACGTAGGGAAGTACGACCAAAGGAAGGAAAGAAAATTATCATAGGTCCTCCACGTTTGACGAGGTTTGAGAAAGCAAGAATAATAGGCGCAAGGGCCTTGCAGCTTTCTCTTGGGGCACCATCGTTGATACCATTCACGGAAAGTATGAGGGATACTATTACAATGGCAGGCGCAGAATTGATGGAAAAAGCATTGCCTATTTCTTTGCGGAGAGTGTTGCCCAATGGACAGTATCAGGATATTCCGATCGGATGGTTGCTTGAAACTAACTCGATACTACAATAACCCATCATTCTTCATTTGAAACACGGTAAATTCGTAACGCATTTCAATCATATTGTGGTAATTTAAGCCGCATCTATTACGTTTTAAATACGATGTTACAACAATTTACATAAAGCATGCAGCAACCAAATCCAAATTTTCGAACAGACCCGAAAGATTATTCTAAGATAGAGAACGTTAAGATTAATTCTAATGAATTAAGGGGAAACCTGTTCAACGAATTTAGAGATACATCTTCTGAAAATGTTGCTTGGGAATCGGAACAAATAGCAAAATCACATGGGATCTACTTGGAATTCAACAGAGCTAAGACGGGTAGCGAGAAGGATTGGATGTACATGATTCGAATAACCATCCCTGGGGGTGGGCCAATTACGGCGGAACAATGGAATATACTTGATAGAGTAGCTGACAACTATACTGTAGGACCAAAAAATGCATATCCAGAAAACATGCCTTCACTTAGAGTAACAACAAGACAAAATATGCAGCTTCACTGGGTTAGGAAGAAGAATGTGGTAAATGCAATAAGGGAAGTAGCTGAATCTGGATTTTTCACGATTAATGGCTGTGGAGATAATACGCGAAATGTAATGGGATGTCCGTTATCGTATCACTCACCAATTTTTAATGCTAGTAAATGGGCTCAGAAAGTTGGGAAATACTTTGCGCTACCTACCTGCGCTTATATGGAAGTATTTGAGGTCGACCCAAAATATCTAAGAAAGGCTGGGTTGCAAGACAGAGAACCTGGGAAGAACAGGTTCGCTTACGGTCCACATCAGCTTAACAGGAAGTTCAAGATAGGATTCTCAGCAATTCATTATGATGAAGGAATAAAAAAGTATGTTCCTGATAACTGTGTGGAGCTAAGAACACATGATATCGGTGTTGCACCAATAATTAACGATAATGGCAAAGCAGACAAGTTTCAGGTTTACATAGGTGGAAGCCAAGGCGAGCAAGCTGGTAAACTAACATTTGCTACGATGGGAGAACCATTTGGTGTATTTACAGAAGAGAATCTTATGAAAGGACTGGACGCAATAGTAAGAGTTCATCAAGAGTGGGGAGATAGACAGAACAGACATTGGGCCAGGCTGAA
>CAYJTD010000100.1:0-6308 GCA_964372525.1 uncultured Nitrosopumilales archaeon
AAAGTATTTGGAGAAATTAATGCATAAGTATCGTCAGAAAATGAGGTAAGACATTTACGCTCTCAATCACTGCATCAGCATTTCTTTCCATAAACACCTTTAGCTGTAAATCTCTATCTGGTACAACGCCATACACACCGCAGAATACTGTTCTAGCATTCTCACTCTCTGATGCCTTATTTGCCATCAACATATCTTCTACAGAATCGCCAAGACATAACGCACTACCAGCATTAAGTGTTTCAATTGATTTCAGTAATGCATAAGGAGACGGCTTCTTAACCTGAGAAGGATCCTTTGCTTTCTTCTCTTCATCTTCAATGAATACGCTGGCGTTCAAGTTAAAGTAATGAAGCATAGGTTTTAGTGTGTATTCCGTTGCAAGCCTGCTTCTCCCAGAGACTATTGCTACCTTTTCATTGAACATGCTGTAAATCTCATTTGCACTCTCTGCAGAAATGACCACTTCATCCTTATCAATGAAGCCCTGTGAATTATTAAAAACAGGTTCGTAACCATGCATCTTTACGAATAGTTCCTTACCATAGAAGAACTCGTCAAAAGCCTTGCTAAGTAAGCTTGTATCTGCAAACCCTGGATACTTTAATTCACCTTTAACCTTCTTCACTATGTCACTAAAGCCCACTTCTGATAGATACTGTTCTATCGATATTATTCCATGTTCGTTCGCATGATCTGCAATATTCAGAACAAACTTCTGCGCTAGTTCAACATCATCTGTCTTTGCTGCTACTGCTGAAAGTATTGATGCGAAAGTCGTATCAGTGTCATTGTTAAACCCTCCAGACATTCTAAATTTCAATATAATTTCATCAGTAACAAGATCATACCATTGCTTTCCACCAGTCAGTCGCTCGAGGATAAAACCTGCTGTCTGTTTTATGCATGCATTGTAAGAATTGTTAATGTTAACTAACGTGCCGTCACAGTCGAATATCACACAGTCAAGATCTTTGAATTTTGAGACGCTGCTCTCATTTACCCATGCATTATCCATTATCTTACGGTAATCGTTCATCTGCTGACCACTTTCAACGCTTTTAAGAACTTGTTATTCATGAATCGTGTACCAATAGTTACTCTCAAACAACCTTTATGCTTACCAATGTCACCAATGTTTCTGACAACCACGCCTTTCTTGATCAGGCTTCTATACAGCGCCTGATATCTTCTACCAGTTTCAAACAGGACGAAATTAGCGTCTGATCTAAATGCATATAGATCATCAATGGCATTAATTCCGTCAAAGACACGTTTTCGTTCATTTCTCACGTTCTTTAGTACCAATTTTATATAATTCAGTTTTGAAAGAACGATACTTGCAGCTTTCAATGATACACTGCTTAATGGATAAGGATACTGTATAGTGTTAACAAATAGATCTGCAATCTTCTTGTTTGATATCATATAGCCGACTCTGGCACCTGCAAGGCCAAATGCTTTTGACATTGTTCTTAACACGACCAAGTTATCGTAACTTCTTACTAGATCTTTAAGCGAATAATCAGAAAATTCAACATATGCCTCATCAACAATAACTAAACCGTTGAACGAACTTATTACTTCCGTCATTATTTTTTTGTCAAATTGATTACCTGTAGGATTGTTAGGTGAACATATGTAGCAGATCCTTGCACCTTTTGATAGAGAAAGGAGTTTTTTAGCGTTGAAGGAAAAATCCCTATCCAATGGTAGATCCTTCATCTTTATTGAACGCAGGTTGCATCTATCCTTGTAAAACGTAAAGGTGGGGCTTATCGTTATAGTGCCAGAGCCATTGGCAAATGTAGAAAGTAGCAGATCGATTATTTGATCTGAGCCGCTGCCTATAGCTATACACTCCTTGGGCATGTTGAGGTACTTGCCTAATTTTGCTCTCAACTCATCGTACTGATAGCTTGGATACTCGCGCAGGTCTGTTTTGCCGGAAGCTTCCCCAATTATTCTTGCTACGAACTTTTTGGGAAGAGCCAAGTTTTCGTTAGTATCCATCCTCATTGCATTAGCATATCTTTCTGGTTTTTGGTAGCCAGATATTTTTGCTAAAGATGATACATGTGACCTTACCCATTTGCTCATTTCAATCTCTCCATAACTGCTTCTGAGTGGTTAGGCAGATCTTCAGCCTCACTCATTAGCTTTACAGTTCTGGCAATGGTCTTCAAGCCTTTCTTGCTGCTTTCAACAATGTTGACAAGTTTCACAAAGTCTAAACATGAAAGTGATGCTCTTGATTTTGCAAATGCTAAAGTTGGTAAAACATGGTTTGAGCCCAAGCCATAATCACTAGCAGCTGATGGTGAGTACTCTCCAACAAGTATCAAGCCCGCCGATTCTATCTTCCTGCTTACGCTTCTAGCATCCTTCACAATTACTTGCAGGTGCTCGGGTGCAAATTCATTGATGAATCTTGTTGCATCGCTTTTATTTTTGCAAAGCGCTACGAATCCTTTTTGCTCCAAACTTTTGCGAACAATTTCTCCTCTCTCTATTTTATCGACTATGCCAGATAGTTCTATTACTACCATATCAGCAAGTTTTTTAGAAGATGTTACAAGGCCACAGAAAGTATCTGCACTGTGTTCAGCCTGTGATATGATGTCAAGAGCAATACTTCTTGTCTGCGCACTCTCATCAGCAAATACTAGCAGCTCAGTTGGACCGGCAAGCATGTCTATCGAAGCCTTACTGGAGGCTAGCGCTTTCGCAATAGTTACGAAAGAGCCACCTGGACCAACGATCTTGCTTACAGGTCTGATCGTCTCCGTTCCATATGCTAGTGCTGCTATCGATTGTGCCCCACCTACTTTGTAAACTTCATTCACACCACAAAGATCCGATGCGATAAGTGTTAACGGATCAAGCGTTCCGTTCTTTGTTGGTGGTGAACAAATAGTTATTCTTTTAACGCCAGCTACTTTTGCAGGAACAGCACACATTATCAAAGTGCTCGGATATCTAGCCTTCCCACCAGGAACGTAGCATCCTACACTTTCAACAGGTTTCAGCAGTTTGCTAATTCTGGTTCCATCGATTTTTACTTCTATATTTTTGAGTTTGTTAATTACTACTTTTTCAGCTATCTCAAGTCTTCTCTTTATCTCCTTTAGTGCTCTTACCTGTTCCTTGCTGGCAAGTTTGTAAGCTTCATCGATCTCCCTGCTGCTTACCAAAATAGAGTCTAATTTTACACCATCAAAATTCAAGGTATAATCTAGTAGTGCTTTATCTCCATTTTTCATCACGCTATCCATTATTGCTTTAACCTTGGCTACCTCTTCATCACTTATAGCTGTTTTTGCACGTATGTTTGATGCAACTTTTACAGGATCATCAACCGTAATAGTTTTGATATCAAGTGTCATAAACCATGACCATTCTGATCGCTATTCTTGTTCCTCTTGGTTGCTGATTTCTTCTAGTGGTAGTATACCTCTGGGTTCGTGTACCACAAGTCCCTGTGCAAATTTGCGTAGGGTGGGAATTATTCTCACATACTCATCTTTGCTTATTACAGTGTTAACGCTATACCACCCTTCCTCGCTCAATGGACTTACAGTTGGTCTTTTAAGTGCTGGTAAGCTTTTCAGCAATAGTTCCAAGTTCTCCTTCCTTACATTAACGAATATGTGCAGCTGTTTTCTTCCTTCAGTTACACCCTTCAGCAATGTGACTATATCATAGATCTTTTCCTTCTTTTTGACGTCCTGCAATGAATTTTTGTTAGCAATAAGAACTGCAGTGGATTCCATGATAGTCTCTATAATCTTAAGATTGTTCTGTTCCAATGTTGTTCCCGTTTCCGTCACATCTATTATGGCGTCAGTATCTTCAGGTGGTTTGGCTTCTGTAGCACCGAAGGAAAGTATGAGCTGAACTTTATCGTTATCACCCTTCCTCCACCAAGGTGTTATCATAGCTGGATCCTTATCACCAAAGTTCTTTCTATATTCGTCATTCTGCTTTATGTAACTAGCAGAAATGTTAAGATACTCTGTCGATATACGCAAGGTCCTGCCTTTAGACGCGTATTCTCTTATTATATCAGATAATGAACTAACGTTGTAAGTTTTCGGTGTAGCTATTATGATCTTTATCCTGCCATATCCAAGGTCCAAAAGTATTTTCACGTCTGCGTTCGTCTCCTCAATCCAGTCTTTGCCGGTTATTCCAACATCGTATAGTCCTTCCCGTACAAACGTTGGTATCTCCTGCGGTCTTACCAACTTCAGAAAAACTTCTGGATCATTTACTGTCACTCTGTAACCTCTTCCCTTGCCATGTACACTGAACCATGCTTGTTCTAGAAACCTGAAGGTAGGTTCTTCTATACTGCCCTTCGGAATAGCGAATCTAACATTTACCATATCTAGCAGAGCATGAAAACAGTTTCGGTTATATGTATTTGGTGATCTCCATATTATCAGCTATTTCATGATGAGATTAGTTTGAAACATAGATACTGAAATGATTTTAGCGGTGTTTCTTTAGTGTCTTAAGAATTTCCTTAGCTCTCTGCGTTGTTACCTTACCTTCATCTGCGATCTTTTTAGCAACTATATCAATCAACTTTCCTTCCGCACCTGCCATCATAGCAATGTTTCTAGCATGCAAACCCATGTGGCCTTTCTGTATGCCTTCAGATACTAATGCACGTAGAGCTGCAAAGTTCTGTGCTAACCCAGCAGATGCCATAATACATGCAAGTTCCTGAGCTGTCTTGACGCGCAAGATCTTCAGACATACTTTTGCTAATGGATGCACTGAAACAACGCCACCGATTATGCCGACAGCCATAGGTAATTCTATGCTACCTACAAGATCTCCGTTGTTGTCCTTCCTCCATGATGTTATAGGCGAATATCTGCCATTCCTAGCGGCATAAGAATGTGCTCCAGCTTCAATAGCTCTACTGTCTTGTCCTGTTGCATTTCCAACCGCGATTATACCATTCATTGTTCCCTTGTTGTGTGTTGTACATCTGTATTGATCAGATGAAGCAAATGCGTGTGCCAGCAAGATACCTTCAACAACTTCGCTGCCAATCTCATCTTTGCTGAATACAGCACTAGCCCTTGCTAGACGCTTCGTTGCATAGTTAGACAATATTTTCAACAGAACCTTGCCGCCAGTTACATCTTCAATGTGTGGTGCTACTGCTTCGCACATGGTATTGATAATATTTGCGCCCATAGCATCTCCTACATCGATTATCAGTTCTACTATGAGCATCTTTCCTTGCGTAGTATCTATAACTCGGAAAGTAACGTCTTTGGTACCGGCGCCTTTCTTCGCAAGTGTCTTACTTTTCCCATTTGCTATTTCAATAATCTTATTTTTAATTTCGAGGACTTTATTTCCAGATGCTATAGGTTCCTGCAGACCCACTACTTGCACCTGTCCAATCATGAGTGATTGATCAGCGCTAGCTGTAAAACCACCTTTTAAACGAGTAACTTTTGCAGCATTGCTTGCCGCTGCTATTACAGATGGCTCCTCTATTGCCATAGGAAGCAAGTAGTCTTTTCCATTGATCAGAAAATTGGTTGCTATACCTAATGGAAGCCCCATTATACCAAGAGCATTCTCAACCATGTTGTTGGCAGTATCGAATGATAACCCAGAGCTTAATACCTTGAGATCGTTATTGGTAAGTTTTGCAAATTTTTTTACCACCTGTAATCGTTGTTTTAAACTCATCTGATAAAACTTCGATATGGAACTCTTCAACACCTCACCTACCTCTAGTTATCCTTACATTCTTTTCGGGATGATAAGATTTTACCTTCTTTTATTCGTGTCATGTCTTCTCATACTCTCCTTCCTAACTTTAAAAGCAGTATGCTAAAGGTCTTCAATATCCCTTCCAGCGCATTATAGAGACCTCCAACATTCGGAATGTCCTAACTAACAGTTCATCTGCTAAATCAGATTTAAATAACAACAATGAGCAAGTAACGGATACTAGATTTGTGGGGCACGATATCGATAGTTTCCTTATTGGTATTTGTATCGCTCTTGCAAGGTGCGACTATTACCAATTTGGCTCCGTTAGGAGATGATCTAACTTCAACTCACCAACCACCTTCCCCTGCATCCAACCAAACCAGAATAATCGCTTTGAGAATATAAGGTTGATGCTTCTGGTTTCATTTAATTCATACAAATTTACACCTAAATTTAGAATTTCTACAATTTGAGTTGATCAGCTGGTATTTTAGTTTTCAAGTCCCTATCAAGCTGGGAGTGGTGCGAAATGATAGATTTGAGCGCGGATAAGGAATATT
>CAYJTD010000101.1:0-6290 GCA_964372525.1 uncultured Nitrosopumilales archaeon
GTGGTAAACATCAACCAAACATGCAATACATGACAACCAACAACATTCATTCGCCAATTACTTTGACCAGTACCCTTTTGTTGCGTCTGCCATCAAATTCGCCGTAAAAGATCTGCTCCCAGGGACCAAAATCAAGCTTCCCATCAGTAATTGCAATAACAACTTCGCGCCCCATTACCTGACGTTTTAGGTGCGCATCAGCATTATCCTCGCCCGTCAAATTATGCTTATACTGATCTGTAGGTTCATGCGGCGCCAACTCTTCCAACCATTTTTCATAATCTGCATGCAAGCCCTTCTCGTCATCATTGATGAAAACACTGGCTGTAATATGCATGGCATTTACCAAACACAGCCCTTCTTTCACCCCGCTCTTCCGTACTATCTCTTCTACCTTGCTGGTTATGTTCATGAATGCTCGCCGTGTTGGTGCATTGAATGTAAGGTATTCAGTTGCAGATTTCATGATCGCTGATCCACTAACCATGCAAATATTTCTATCTATCAGGTTAGTTCTCATGCAACTCGATAAGATTTTATTTCATCACATTCGCATCAATTGCGATGTCTACACCACTGATCGTTTGCATAACAGGCATGCCAGGTGCAGGCAAGACAACCGTAGCTCATGCACTCAAGGCAAATGGTTTTAAAATAATTACCATGGGCGATGTTGTCAGGGAAGAAGCTGGCAGGCAAGGTTTGGAGCAGGACGATGTTAACTTGGGTAAATTGATGTTAAAGTTAAGGGAGACGCTGGGCCCTGGCGCTGTAGCACATCTTATAGTTCAAAAGATGCAGAAAGATGTCGGCACGTTATTCGCTGTCGATGGTTTGCGCAGCATGCATGAAGTAGAAGTACTGAAGAAGCATGGAGTAGTAAAAATTCTTGGAATACACGCTCCCAAGGAAGCTCGTTTTAGATTTCTAAAGGGGAGAAGAAGAAAAGACGCTCCAAAGACTGAAGACGAGTTCATGAACCGGGATAAAAGAGAGCTTGATGTAGGTATAGGTGCGGCAATTTCTTATTCAGACAGCATAATAACTAATGACAAAGCAATAAAGCAACTGCAAGCGAACGCACTGGCCATAGTCAACAGGTGGAAGAAGGAAGTTGAAAAGGGCTCCTGACGTTTCAGTAAAAATAAGAGCTGAATGCCATGTTTATCCATCAGAAGATTCTGCCAAGGTGATCAAGGCAGTTGAAAACATACTAAACAATTGTATTCCAAAACTTACTGACAGCAAGGTACTGGTCGAGGCAGAAAATCTAGAATCTTTAAGCACCATATATGAACATGCAAGATCCAGAGCAATACTTGGAGTATTCGGAAGAGTATTAGAATACAATACAATTGCAAATTCTACCTGGTTCTACCTCAACAAACAGGCAGCATATGCAGGCATAGTATCCATATGCGAGGAAGAAGTTGAATCGCCATTGGGCCCGATAAAGATCACAATTACAAGCAATAAATTGCAATCAATAATTAACTGGCTAGTGTCCTGAATATTTTGAAATTGCATAATTTATAAAGTGATTTTCAATGCTCTACAATATGCTTGGTCTCTCCAGCATGTACATTACCCTCTTCGAAAATACTGTAGAAAGTTTCATAGATGATCTCATGGTGCATATCAATACAATTCAACGAGCAGAAGTTGTAGATTTTAAAACTACAAGTTTGGACAACAAGCATACAATTGACGCATTGAAGAAGGTAGATGATATAGAATTTACAGTTCATTGCCCCTTCGAACCCTCATCAAACATTTCAAACCCAAAAGATGAGCGGAGAAAGTTGGCGATTACAGAGTTAAAACTCTCGATTGACCATGCAGCAGATATAGGCGCTGTTGGTTTTGTGCAACATCCGGGGTCCAAGATTTTTGCCTATGATAAGCGCTCGGAAGAGCTTAACCACGATGCATTGTTGCAGTTAATAGATTATGGCAACTCAAGAGGCGTAAAGATGGGTATTGAAAATATGCCACCTAACGTGGGTTTCCTATCGACACCGGCGGAATTTGATGAATTTGTTAAGAACAACAATCTAGACCTTTACATCGTTTTTGATACAGGACATGCAAACTTGGCCAGAAACATGGATGATTTCATAAAGAAATACGCAGCAAGGTTCATGCAGATCCATGTAACTGATAATGATGGTAAAAAGGACGGCCATCTGAATGTTGGGGAAGGCACAATAGATTGGGAGAAAATGATAAAGGATCTTAGCAAATATGGTTTTGCCGGATCATATGTGGTTGAATCAGTCACAGATCCTTTCAAGTCAGTAGAAAAAATAAAAGAACTGCTCAAAACCAGAATAGCATAGTAGAATTATCTGGCGCGCTATCCATCAAAAAATCTGGCGGTCTATCAAACTGCGGTTCAACTCTGACCATTGTAAATGTCTGCCACCAGAAAAATGGTGGATTACCTATTAGATTTGGATCAATCTTTACTTCAACTTTATTTTCAGGCATTGGATCTATGCTCTCTAACGGAACAACATACCTTTCTGCATTGTTATCGAATATCGCGATATGCCATCCCGTTGATAACCCAAATTCTGGAGGAAGATGCGGCACTATTACCGTATACCTCTGGTTCCCTGTTAACGTTAGATAATCGATCACCCATACATACACTGTCTCGTACGTTGTGTTGAAATTTGCATCACCGGCCAATTCAGCTGTCAGCAGCAATTCGTTGCTATTCAAGCGCTTTACTGTTGCACTTACTATGTCATGATATGGTTGCACTAATGGATCGGCATTTGTTTCATGTATCCTTACTGCAACAGCATCGTTAACTCTATCCTTAATACTACTAGAAGCAGGGATGTTTGGTGCTATAACCATAAACGTTGCAAATGTTCCTACAACAATTCCGACAATGATCATCACACTAACAATACGCACATGGTAGATTCTATGCTCATGAATAAAAGTTATTGATCGTACGGCACTTCTATGGTCAAAAGATCTTTTGCTGCAACAACGTCTGGATGTATTTCTGATGCTTCCTTAACAAGCACATCAACATCATCATATCTTGCACTGAAATGCGTAAGCACAAGTTTCTTAACATTTGCCTTTGCAGCTAAAGAAGCGGCTTCTTTTGCAGTAGAATGCATATTTTCAGCAGCTTTTTCCTTATGGTCTTCCCCATACGTTGAATCAAATACCAATACGTCGCAATCACGGAAGAATTCTATTAAATCATCATCAGGTCTTGTATCACCAGAGATCCCGATCTTCCTTCCCCTGCGCTTTGACCCTGTCACCTCTTCAGACTTTACTACCTTGCCGTTGAATTCTATATCTTCTCCATGCTGCAGCTTATGCCACAAATTTCCTTCTGGTATACCCAACGCTTTTGCCTTTTCAGGATAAAACGTTCCCGGTCTAGCAGGTTCTTCAACACAGTAGCTGTAATTCTTTACGGAATGCTTGGCAAGTTTTGCCTTTACCACATAATCATTCTCTTCAACAACTACACCTTCACTAATTGTATGTACTGTAAGTGGAAATGTAAGACCAAAGTTAAGCAGTTTCATACTGCTTTGAATAAAATCAGCAATTTGTTCTGGACCGTACAATTGCATTGGCATGTCCCTGTTTTGCAATGACATGGTTTGTAGTAATCCAAGCAAACCAACACAATGATCACTGTGCATATGTGTTATGAAGACCTTTGTCTTCCTGTTGATTCCTATACCTGACTTTAGGAAGTTTCGCTGCATCCCTTCACCAGCATCAAATATCAGCACTTCACTTCCCCTGACTATAGCAGTAGAACTCAAACCTCTTTCATATGTTGGCATTGCAGATGCGGTTCCTATCAGCACGATTTTTAGTTGCATAGCACTATCAGCTTCCTTGTAAGGCTCTTGTGCTCGTATATGTCATACTCTTCCACAACGTTGCTGAACAACTGCTCATCACCCTTCTTGCACATGAGGCAACATCTCTTACCCTTCATCTCATTGCCCATTAATGACACAAATTCTTTCAGCAATATCTTCGAACCTCTCTTCATGGTTGAAGCAGCCGTTCCATATGGTAGATCTGCAGCTATAACATCAATATCTTTAATTTGTAATGGCAATGACAACGCATCACAATTCACTATGAAACTTTTTGCTTTTCGCGTATTCGCAAGTGCACCATAACACATCTTAGCAGAAGTATCGCACCCAATAGTATGTATATTCATATCCGCGGCTTCGAGCAGTATGCTGCCAGTGCCACAGAAGGGATCTAATAAAAGATCATTCTCCTTAGCCATGGTCAAATTGACCATAATCCTGCTTAACCTTGGTTCCAGCGCAACGTTATGAAAGTAGGGTCTATCCCTCCTCTTTTGTATCCGTTTCACGTCATCCTTGAACTGCGCAAGGCCGACCATAGACCCATTATTCGTTACCACATACAGTACAGTGATATCAGGGTTATCAAGCGATACCTGCATCCATGGAGATTTTTCCTTGATATATTTACCCAGCTTGCTTACTGCTTCCACGCCCACATATTTCTTCGATAGATTGATCAGCTTGCATGCGAATTTATTATAATTCCTGAAATGCCCGTCAGGATCAAAACTAATATCATCTGACAGACTCACCAATTTACCTGCATATCTTGTGCATGTAACACGTGATGTTATTTTTTGCAAGTCGATATCTCCATCAACAATAGATACTCTTTCATCCAACTTCCGTAATGCCGCATCAGGATAGTAAGTTCTTACAAGTGCTTCTAATTCAGCACTGGCTAATCGCACGCGTTCCCCACTATGCATGAAGAAATATCCATTGTTCATAATTTGTTAACTTGATCGCATATAGGAGGTGCCACATCAACCTTACTGACCTGACTTGGCACCGTATTTGTTGCAATGATCTCCTGCACACCAGCACTCTTTAGCTTATCCAGCGCGTCATCAAGAAGTAGCGCATGCGTACAGGCAACAAAGACATTGTTACAATCAGATTTCTTTAAAACTTCTGTTGCTTTAACTATACTATTACCAGTGCTTATTATATCATCTACAAGTATAGCATCCCGACTCTTCACTTTAGTTAACTCAGGCGCTGAGGCATCAACACTTACCTCTCCAGTATTCCTATCTCTGCGCTTTGGCAATGCAATTGATTCTGTTCCCATGAGCTTCGCAAATTCTTCTGCTCTGCTCTGACCACCAGCATCTGGCGAAACCACTATCGGTTTAACTAGACCTTTAGACTTGCAATGGTTAACAAGTAAAGGCACTGCGGATACGTTGTATGCAGGTATTGTAAAGTACGATAGTGCAGTTTCACTATGCACATCAACAGTTATCAGACTTTTTGCCCCTGATGAATCAAACATGCTACCTATAGATTCCATACTTACGGCTTCTCCCTTCACAAACTCCTTGTCCTGCCTTGCATATGCCAGGTAAGGAATGACAGCACAGACATCAGCCCCCATCTTACTTGCCTTCTTTATTATGAATAATGCTTCTAGCAACTGCGCATTAACCGGCAGGTATGTTGATTGCACCATTACAGCAAATTTTCCAGCTGGGTCACCATTTATCGTGATCTTGCTTTCACCATCTGGGAATACTTTCAGTTCAACATCGATTATTTCTGCTGCAAGTATCTTTGCTATACTCTTAGCAAGATCTTTTGAAGCTGGCCCAGCTAAAACACAAATCTCTTTTTTCACACATTAAACCAATAACAGGCAACTCTTAAGCTTAACCATTGCATTAAACTTCGATCTTCATTCCCTTCTGCGCTTTCACTATATACTTGTCGCGGATCTTTACACTTATCCAGTCTATTACCAGTACTGTCGCAAGCACCACTAACATGAAGACCGCTGCTTTACCGTATTCGAAGAATTTTATGTAATTTATTATGTAGAAACCAATACCACCTGCACCTACAAGACCAAGGATGCTTGTCTGCCTAACATTGTAATCGAACATGTACAACAATTGGCTGAGGAGATGCGGTGCAGATTCAGGCACTACAACATATCGCACCAATTGCAATTTGGAAACTCCTATCGCACCAACTGCTTCCATCGGATCTGAATCTATAGCCTCAATGGATTCGTATTGCAACTTTGACATGAAACCTATCGTATACATTATGATAGCAAGTATACCAGCAAATGGTCCCAGTCCAACCATTATCACAAACAAGATTGCCCATAGTATGGAAGGAAACGTTCGTACGGCTGCAAGTAATGCTCTTACTGGCGCATAAACAAATTTGCTGTTAAGGTTT
>CAYJTD010000102.1:0-6276 GCA_964372525.1 uncultured Nitrosopumilales archaeon
CAAGTATACCAGCAAATGGTCCCAGTCCACCCAGTGTCGCAAACAAGAGTGCCCATAGTATGGAAGGAAACGTTCGGACGGCTGCAAGTAATGCTCTTACTGGCGCATAAACAAATTTGCTGTTAAGGTTTCTTGCAGCCAATATGCTTAACGGCAGAGATATAGCCACCCCCACTATAGTTCCTATGAATGCCATCTGTATCGTTTCTATCATTGACCAGAAGGCGGTTCCAAGTAATGTCGGATCAACCTGCGACATCTCTTCTGCAATTACCATCAGATTTGGAACACCTTTTACAAACTGAGCAGGGTCTACGCCAACGTTAAATGAAGCAAAAATGAGTACCGCTATTACTAATCCTATAACAAGATTATCCTTAGGTTTCATGTGAGTTGAACATCCCCAGCACTTCTTCCCTCTTTATTTCGTCAGGTTTGAATTCAGCCACCTTATCTCCACGCTTGATCACGGCTACTTTATCCGCATAATCAAGAGCAAGCTGTACATCGTGGTGTACCATTATAGCTGTTAGATTTATCCTGTGTTTGGCATCCATGACCAAATCCATGATTTCTCTAGCAGTGCCATGATCTAATTCAGACACGATCTCGTCTGCCAGCAAAAGTTCAGGTTTTTGCACCAACGCTCTCGCAATTGCAACTCTCCTCTTCTCGCCCCCACTGAGCATGTATGCCTTCCTTTCAGCCTTATCTTCAAGACCTACAAGTTTCAGGGCATTTTCTGCATTGTTTATTTCCCTGTCTGGAAATACCTTGAAGAACGATTTTACCTTGCTTACTCTTGGTAAAGCACCAATAAGCACATTTTCAATAACTGTAATGTTCTTTACCAGTCCCAAATTCTGCGGTATGTATCCTATCTTTGGCATTATAGCCTTAAACATATTATCGCGCACGTTAGGCTTTTGGCCAAAGACTTCGATTTGACCCTTGGTAGGTATTACCATACCATTAACAAGTTTTAGTAACGTAGACTTGCCAGCTCCTGAAGGACCTATAACGACATAATTTTTACCATTTTCAACAGACATGTTGACTCCTCGTAAAGCATAACTCTTGCCATCATAAGAAGTCCAAACATCACGCATGTGTATTATTGAACCGTTAGAAAAAGAGTTATTTTGGGTCACCACATCCATCATTTCCATCACTTTCTCAATAACTTGTCCTCTATGCCAGTAAGCACATCGATCTTGTTACCAAAGTCTCCGATATGCATTCTAGTACTTGTTGGAAGCAGAGCTTCAGCACCATAGATCTTCTTCAATATTTCATTATTCTCTTCATAGTTCAGCTCCAGCATAGCGTTAATCAATACATTCTTTATTACCCTAGGTACGTCCTTGCCAACAACGAAGACATGCGATGGAACAGGACCTATCTGCTCAACTATCCTTACTTTAGCCTGCTGCTCTGGTGTCAAGAATCTTTGCGGCGCATCGTCAGCGCCAAAAGCTGCATCGACATTACCATTAACCAACAGCTCTAATGCTGACTTGTATCCTCCAGTGAAGGTGTAGCTTTTGAATGCTTTGCTAAGAGCCGCTTCAAGTGCAACTACATCGTTACCGTTTATTTTTATCAATCCCTTTTCAACCAGTGTTCCTACCGGCCTTACAAAACCAGAGGAACCAGTAATGCTGGTAAAGGCAACTCTTTTGCCTATGACATCGTCAATTGTTTTTATTGAATCGTCATCTGCTCTGGCGAATACAGTAGCCTGATAGTACACTTTGCCATTAACTACTTCTGATAATACCACTTCAGCACCAGCCTTCTTGTGTGCTATCCATCCAGGACCAGTGTCCAGAAATGCAGCATGAACATGTCCAAAACGCAATCCCTCCATCAATGGTTCGTATGCTGTAGGTACCAGTACTTCGACATCAACTCTGCCCTTGAACTTTTCTTCAAGATACTTTTCCAGATCTTTTGCCTTTGGTGTTAATTCTTCAGCCTTTTCTGTTGGTATGAAGCCTATCACCAGTTTTTTGAAGTTCTTATGCGTCGCTTCTGCAGTTTGTGTCGTTACAGATATTCCAACTACCGTACCGATCAACACGGCAGCGAGCGTTATTGCTAGAATCTTTTTTGTGTTCATTATGCCCACCTAATTAGGAATGCCTAATTAGGCTTACCTAATGTTATTTAAACATTGTTGATCGGGGCTCTGTAGTTGAGGTTTATAAATTTTCTTCTGTGAAAAAGCAAGGGTTCCTAATTATACAAGTTTTGTTAACTGGAATTTCTTCTTCCATGTTGCAGCTATTCCAAATGCAATGGAATATGCTATCACTCCTAACACCATGGACCACGACAGGCCATAAATAATTCCTATACTAGTAACCAAAACTGCTCCCAGTACCGAGAAAGCACCATTGATTGCCCACATCCAAGGGACGTTTGTAGGTAAGTAAGTTTTGATCATACGCATTCCTGTAGGGAACGGCATGCCAAGCATGAATCCCAAGGGTGTTAATAGTGCTACACTAACAAGAGCTCTGACAATAAATGGCGCGGGCAGGAAGACAGAAATCACAGATGTCAAATTAAATGCGTATAGAAGTACTAATCCGGCAATTCCAGCTATAACAAACATAAGATTTCTACTTGTTCTTTGCCACATTATTCTTGTACTAGCCAAGCTACCTGCTCCACCTGCTAGTAGCAACGTAAATAGTAATATTGCAAGTGCCGCTGTCGGGTTACCCAGTAAAAGAATTAGTCTCTGCAATAATGCTACCTCAATGAGCATAAAACCAATGCCTAGCGCAGCAAAATAAGGAATCACGTAAAGAGTACCAGTTATTTCTTTACTACGTTTTGCTAATCCTTTAGCCATCGGCGCTCCAACAAATACAGCCACTATAGCAAAACTCGTGTACAAAAGTGTCATTAGAATTGTAGGCAACGGTTTCTCAAAAGTAAGGTAATAGGGGCTATCGTCAGTAACTGGATGAACCCTATGATCAAATAAGGCATAGAATTCCTGAAGAGTTACATTGCGATCAAACAATTTATCATATGGTTCCAATATAATTCTATCAGGAAGAAGTATCGGCTTGTAACCATGACTTGAAAATGATTTTGAAAGAAAGTCTAATTGTGATTCCGTAAACGGCTCCTTACTGAATATAACCATAGTTATACTTGGATCTTGAGTAACAGATTTGTCAGTAACCACTACTAAATGTCTGTCAGCTTCATTGATGGGAATACCATTGTTTTCAAGCAATTGGGTAAATGTGGAAACGAGTCTAGGTGAATCCAATAACCATCTTACTACGACTATAACACCTCTATCGGTAAGATGGTCATAATACTCTTGAAACCCTTCCACTGTATAGAGATAGTTCTCTGACAGACTCAATCCGCCAGAAGAGACCGAAGCCCAAGTATCCACAAAAGGGATGTATACCATGTCAAATTTGTCATCAGATCTTGTTACAAAACTTCTTCCTTCATCAACATTAGCATTAACATAAGGGTGCTTGTAGATATTTCCAGCCTTCGAACCGTACTCATTGACTACCTTGAAAATGATTGGATTTATTTCAACTGAAGTAACATCTTTGCTCCCACTAGCCAATGCAGCTAATACATCTCTTCCTCCCCCAGATCCTATGACAAGAATCTTGGGATTATCCATCAGCCTAAATGGCAGATATTGCATCCATGTAGTCAACGCTTGTCTGCTGTTGATGTCTCCATCCCATAACAAAACATTCATTCCAGCACCACCGTCAATGAACATCTTGGCAGCCAGACCTTCGTCAAGCTTACTCGGTTCATCACTTTCTACGACATCTATCCTTGAGAAAGAATTCCATTCGGTTCTCACAACTTTGGTTCCAGGGTGTTCTCGAAGATATATGGGCAAGTCTTTCTGTACTGTAGGATCCGTTGGAACGGATAGTATCTGAGTAGAATTGTTGACTGCAAGTACGGAAGATAAAAGTACGAGAAAGCCTATACTAACAGCAATCATCTTTTTGTTCTTAGATACATAAGCAAATATGATAGCAGCAATAGTTCCAATTACACCGACAAGTATTGCTGTACTTTCTCCTCCGATGATGGTTAAGGAACCAACCACCAGCAATGCTCCCAACGATGCACCGATCAAATCGGCAAAGTATAGCTTGCCAGCTATTTGCGCAAACGCGTTAAATGCGGAAGATATAACCAAACCAACGAAGAAGAATGGGATTGCCGAAATAATCAGGAATAAAGGCAAATACTGAACCTGTGATGAAAGTGCGTGCATCAATAACAAAATCAAAGGTATAGAAACAGCGATGGATATTGACGCAATTATTGATAAGTTACTAGCCCAACGCCCATCTGAATACCTTCCTCTAAAGTGCAGGAATAAGCCAGATGATCCTAAGCCCAGTAGTGCCAATGAAACTGCAAGAAACGCGTGGTGATACCATATCGCTGCAGAAAAAATCCTTGTAATAGAAATTTCGAGGATCAATCCTGCCATCGAGATAAGAAACACACCAGTAAGGACTAGCATTCGATTTACTGCAAAGGCATTTTCTATTCTCTGCTCCTTCAATTCCTATCGTGTCAGTCGCATGCGTTATTAAATGTTAGATCGCTATTTCATATGCAAAAGAATAACGGCGCAATTCAATCATTTTGCTTATAGCATATTTGAATTCATGATCATTAACTGATCTAACCTAAATTCGCAAACTCTCTCTTCGATGAGTATATCATCGAAACTATGGGCTCTCTTAGCTCTTTCTTTTCAAACTCGCCTCTATACGCTATGGTCATTATCTTGCTGTTATTTTTAACACCACGCATGCGCATGCACATGTGATCTCCTTCTGCCAAAACCAATGCACCCCTGACACCCATATTTTCCAGTTCATCAGCAACCTGTTTTGTAAGGCGTTCCTGTATCTGCAATCGCTTGGCATACTTTTCAACCAGTCTTACAAGTTTCGATATCCCAAACACCTTTCCATTGGGAATGTAGGCAACATGCACCTTTCCAAAGAATGGCAGCATATGATGCTCGCACATGCTGTAGAACTGTATTTCTCTAACAACCACAACATCGCTATTTTCCGTAAATTGCACATCCAGTTCAGAATCCATCGTATAACCATCCAGTATTTCTTCGTACAGCTCTGCAATCCTTTCCGGGGTTTCCTTTAACCCTTCCCTGTCAGGGTTCTCTCCAAGTTCTACCAGTAATTCTCTTACGAGTTTCTTTATCTTCTCTTTGTTCATTTATCTAACACCCATTACCTTCTGTAACTGTGGAACAATACGTACCTGCTCGTAGTAAGGATACACGGCATCGTAAAACTCGAATAGTTTATCCAGTTTAGGTTCACTTGCACCATAAACAGGTTGAATGATAAACCCTTCAATATCCCCAGCCTTTATTGTGTTAAATATCATTTTTGCTAATTCCTCGAATTCTTTTTTGTTGCTTAAACTGCTAACGATCACCTTTATGTAGGTTGCCTTTTTATTTTTAACCGCTTCTTCAAGGCACTTTAACTCGTTTTCTAGTAGTTGCTGGTAATGTTCAGCATCTACAACTTCTGAATCACTTAACTTGAATTCTACTTTGCATATATCTATGTAAGGCAACAATTCCTTGAACCGCTCTGCATTAAAGCATGCAGATTCAAGGTATGTTCGCAGACCTTTATTCTTGACATACTTGGCCATTTCATACACAGCTTTATGCTGTAGCAAAGGCTCGCCACCAGTAAAGTTGACTTTGTATGTATTTGGTAGTAAATTTTCATCGATCATGTTTATCACATCACTTACCTCGTACTCTTTGCCGTCTTTCATTGATAAAGCGTAAGGGGTGTCACACCAGAAACATTTTAGCGTGCAACCGGCGAGACGAACAAACATAGTTTTCGTACCAAAGTATATGCCTTCTCCCTCAACACTGGTGAAAATTTCGCTAAGGCTTACCTTCAACTTGATCATCATCACTCATTATACTTCGTTTTGTCCTCTATCTCAGCCTCAATAAATGCCTTCTTGCGATTCATGCATGACTCGCATTTACCGCAATGTAGTAGTTCGTTATTATGCTTAATACCATCAGTATAGCAGCTCCACGTTTCGAACAACTTGTCTCCTAGAACCTTATATCCTGTTCTAAGCAATTCCTTTTTGCTGATGCCATCGATTGCAGGAGACCAGATCTTGATCTCTTTCCTTACACCTTTCTTTATTCCATCAATCTCTGCAAGGTTCACCATTTCA
>CAYJTD010000103.1:0-6018 GCA_964372525.1 uncultured Nitrosopumilales archaeon
ATGCTTGCCTATTCAAGTATTGGACATGCTGGCTACATGCTTATCGGTTTGAGCCTTGCACCATTTTCGGCACTTGCAATGCAGGGTTCGCTGTTCCATATTCTTAATCACGCAGTTATGAAGTCTGCAGCGTTCATTGCAACTGCAGCTGTAATAATTACACTGGCAACATCAAACATCGACAGCTTCAAAGGCTTGGGTAAGAGGATGCCCATAACTGCATTGGTAATGTCAATATCATTACTTGCACTTGCTGGCGTACCACCGTTAAACGGATTTTGGAGCAAGTTCATACTCTTCGCATCTTCTATAGACGCAGGTTCAACTGTTAGCTGGGCGCCAGCACTTGCGATTGCAGGCATACTTACAAGTGCACTATCACTGGGATACTATGCAATGGTAATCAGGAAGATGTACTTTGAAGAATCTGTAACTGCCGAAACGAAGAGGGTGAAGGAACCTAGGGTAATACTTGCAGTTCTGATATTCGCATTGGTATTCATGGTAGGTTTTGGAATATACCCAGCCCCATTGATAGAATTTTCATCCATCTCTGTGCCTCCTCTGGCTGTGGTGCCGTAAGAGATTAGAAACTAGAGAGTTGCTATTCTAAATCACTTTCTGAAACACTTGCTGCCATAGTGGACGGTAGGACATCTTCAACCAGTTTACTCAGATCCTGCCTGTAATAATCAAGTCTATCAGGATCATACTTCTGTACTATCTCTACACTCTCACCGTTGTTGACCCTATGCATGATTACGTTGCGATGAGCATATGCAGTTACATACTTGTACCCACGTTTTCTTGCCTCGCTTAGAAACTGTAACCTAAGCAAATGGCCACCAGTTCCGCCCCAATATCCTTGCTTGATACCGATCGGTTCTAGATACGCAGTGTTCTTTTTGCCCCTATTTGCATCGTTACTACCACGTCGGAGTTTGTAATTCTCCAATGGCCCACCCTTGGCATAGCCAACAATTTTGCCACGTTCTTCATTTACCCTTACTGTTACTAAAATTGTGTCATTGTTAGATAGTGATTTTCTAAACTTTTCTTCGTTAATACGTATGGGAACAGGCAATTCCATATACAGATTCATAACAGCTTCCTTCACATGAGAATCAAGATCACCTTGTATTTTTTCTACTTTCGATACAAGCATTAGTTCATTTCTTTCAATCGAACTTCTTACGTTCATCTCCTCTGCCCAAGCTACCTTGAAAGCTTCTACAATGTCAAAGAATTCTTTTCTATATTCTTCTGATATACCCCCCATCACGCGTTCTACCATCTCCTTCTCCTCTTTGAAGACACTGAAGAACTTGACAGACTCTTCGTTTATCAACGAAGGATGCCATCCTAGTGCATGGGCATTGCGTCTAGCAAGGTCTTTCGCATGTTCCAAATTACCCAAAGTATAGCCTGCCATACGTTCTGAAACGGACAGGAACCATCCAAGGTCTGCGTAGTGTTTTCTTGTTTTAACATCATCTTTAGGAATGCCAGCACGTGTGAATAATTCTTGTATTCTCTCTTTTGCATGCGCAGCAATTTCACCTTTGAAAGGATATGCTGTGCGATGTATCATTGCAATTACAATATCAAGATTTATCCCAACACTGTCGATGAACTTTTGTATTTTGATGTCGTTTCTTATGAACCATTCAACAGCATCTTCATTCGGTTTATCAAATTCCTTTATAGGATCGTAATCATGGAATAGAGCGGCCACGAATAGATATTGTATATCCTCTTGACTGAACTTGCTTCCCTCTTTTTGTCCATTCGCCGCAAGCAAAGTAAAGTAAGCAGCCTCAAGCTCGTGATCTATAGTGTGATAACCATAATAGTCTGCACCAAGTCCTTTCTTTGAAAATTCTGAAACTGCATGGCGTATTATCCCCTTTAGCCATTTATCATGCAATCCCATCTTGCTACCCAATTGAATTATCTTGTCCTTTAGAACTGCCTCTTCAGCTATACCTACGTTATATCGTAACCACCAGGGGAATAACTTGATTCGTTTGTAAAGTTCATACCACCACGGTAATGGATCGGCAAGAGGATTTACTGGAGGCGAACGTTCTTCGCCGATACCATCGCTATTATCTATTTTATCGTATGGTAAAGACATACACACCACCTATACTCCATGGTTAATTATGATTTGTTGATATAAAAATCGTGACTAACCAATAATTTATTTGAGCATCGTAACGCTTACCAGATCTTCCAAATTTAGCTGAGATTTGTCACTAATTTTACGTAGTTCATTCTTGGCCTTGTTAGCATAATCGTGGAGTAATGTCTCCATCTTATTGATCAGTTCTTTTGAGTGATCATTCTTCTTCATTAAGACATTAAACAATCGTTCCTCATTACTCCAATCCATCAGGTCATCGTGTATCTGGTATGCTATGCCTATATACCTACCAAAATTTGTCAAGGCACTAATTTGTTCCTCATTACCATCTCCAATTATTGCGCCGATCTTTGACGAAGCCTCGAAGAGCGAAGCTGTTTTGTAAGTTATCACGTTGATATAATCATCAAAGAGTAGATTCTGCGATGAACCAAGCCTTACTTCGAGCATCTCCCCTTCACTCATTTTTAATGCTGCATTGGCAAGTTCGTTTGCAACTCTTGGATCTTTAAGTTTTGATGCTATGTTGAGTATTATACCCAGAACAAAATCTGCAGTAAGTATAGACATGTTATATCCGTATTTGATATGAAATGATGTCTTGCCCCTGCGTTCCTTCTCCTCATCCACTATATCGTCATGAATTATAGATTCTGTATGCAAAAATTCTATTGCAGACGCAGCTAAATAGGCTTCACTGTTACACTTACCTACACTTTCAGCAGAAAGCACGAGGATCAAGGGTCTGATTCTCTTTCCGTCTTCGCAAGCATACTTTAATGGTGCATAAAATTCTGACCATGAATAAAGGTTGAGCTCACACCATAACGTATCTTCTATTTTGTTCAAATGGTCGCCAAATGATTCTTGCAAAGGATTTACTTCGGTAGTATTCCTTTTCACTATGCAGCACTCGGACACTCTAAACTTGATATATTATTAATGCTTTTGGAATTCGCAGTGTTTAGTTTTAAGCGTTCAAATCACTTACAATCTGTATATTTGAATTAAACATGCAAATTTATATTGCGTAAAATCCTTTATTCCATAATGGCTCAGATACTTCACGAAAGCATCAATAATTTATGCACCGAATTCACTGAGGTCAGGAAAAAGACCCTCAACATCTTCAAACCGTTAAAGGTTGAGGATGCTGTTATACAGTCTGATGTGTTTGGGAGTCCTCCCAACTGGCATCTTGCTCATACGACTTGGTTCTTTCAGAAAGTTTTGGAAAAACATGGTAAAAAACTAGAGCTAGAAAAATACATCACTTTAGAATATCTAAATTCTTACTATCAGAAGTATCAGACGATACTGCCGAAACATGATAGGGGAAAATTTCCTAGACCTACTGTAAAGGAGACTCTGAAGTACAGATCATTGATGGAGAAAGAGGTGATTTCCTTTTTGAAGAACGCTGAGTCCTCTAACCAGGTATCGGAGGAATTAAAATATGATATTATGCTAGCGAACCAGCACGAGATGCAACATCAGGAGCTTATGGTATACGACTTGCAGCATTACTTCCAGCGTTTCCCAGATCCAGAAGATAACTATAAGCCTCTTACTGCAAGAAGACCTACACGACATGTAGAAAAACCAACTGGAATGGCAACGATTTCCGGGGGAATATATGAACTGGGTTTTAACGGTGAAGGCTTTTGTTACGACAACGAGCTTCCTGAGCACAAGGTTTACCTGCGGCCTTTCAAAATAGATGTAACACCTGTCACTAATGGAGAATTTATGAAGTTCATCGAAGACAGAGGATATGAAGAGTTCAGCTATTGGTTATCTGATGGATGGGATCTGGTAAAGGAGCAAGGATGGAAGACTCCTCTATACTGGGAACGCAAGGAAGATGTGTGGATGAAGAAAGATTTTCGAGGATACAATGAAATTGATCCAGACGAACCAGTGATCAATGTAAGCTATTATGAAGCTGATGCATATGCACGCTGGGCTGGCAAGAGACTTCCTACCGAAGCAGAGTGGGAGAAAGCAGCATCATGGAATGAGGATCTGCAGAAAAAAACTCTTTATCCTTGGGGTGATGAAAAGCCTACGACTAGACACACTAATCTGTTAGAATCATACATTTGGGCTCCATCCAAAATAGGGTCTTATCCAAAAGGCAAGAGCTACTATGGATGTCATCAGATGATAGGTGACGTATGGGAGTGGACATCATCAGAATACATACTCTATCCTGGATACAAGTCAAAATTCTCTGAGTATACAGACAAATGGGCGATAAACCAGAAGGTGTTACGCGGCGGATCATTTGCTACCTCGTTCAATCAAATAAGGAACAGTTACAGGAACTACTTCAGACCTCATGATAGGATACTCTTCGCAGGGTTCCGTTGTGCCAAAGACATCTAATTAATTCTATTTAGATACGGGCTGTTCATAAATTAATTGAACTGTCAAAGATTCGAACTGAACTCCATGTGATTAACTTACGGTTCATCAATCGTAACGTGAGTTATGTAAGTGCTCCGGCCGGGATTTGAACCCGGGATCAGCGACTCGAAAGGCCGCTATGCTTGACCGGATTGTGCAGTATTACTTGACTTTACTTACTTCTACACCACCGGAGCACACGCATGCGAAGCGTTTGTTGCAATAAAATCTTTTCCAGCACAAGATTTTTTTATGGGAGTATTTACTGCTAGTTCATGCTGATAAAGAGAATAGATCAGGAGATAGAGAAAAGAAGTCTTCTGAAACACCCATTTTACCAGATGTGGTCAGACGGTAAGTTAAGCATGGAATCACTGCAGGGTTATGCTAAAGAGTACTTCAATTTAGTCAAAGCCGTACCCCTGATGGTTCAGCGTTTAGCGGATCAAAGTAGCAATGGGAGCATAGCAGAGAATCTGAGGGAAGAGAGGGAGCATATAGAACCATGGATAAAGTTTGCAGGTGCATTAGGTGTGAAGAGAGAGGAACTAGAGAATTATAACGCATCATCAAAAACACGTGATTCTATAGATAAGATGGTGAACCTAATGGGAACATTTGAGAATGGTATAGCTGCAATGTACGCATATGAGGCGGAGATACCTAAGATAAGCAGATCTAAAATTGATGGTCTTGCCAAGTTTTACAATATTACAGATGATAATGCAATTGAATACTTTAGGATACATGAAAGTGTTGATGTAAAGCATGCAGCTGTATGGCGAAACATGCTTACAAAACTTCCAGTTGAAAAACATAAAGATGCGTTCAATAGCGCCGTATCATCACTGGTTGCACAGAATACACTTCTTGATGCAGTATACGAAAATTACGTAAAAACATGTTAACTGTTTCTGCTATATTTTATTTTCCACCAGATATAGTTTGAATTCATACCTTAGTATACCTTTGAGCATACAGATCTTCAATTGGATTCAAATTGGATTTGTAATATACGCATTTGATGGTGTAGAATCAAACACCCCCTGTGAAGATAGTAGGAGGGGGGAGGGTACTTAAATCCCCGAGAGGAAGAATCTCTATTGCATACTGAAGAAGTATGTAGTTGCGCTATACTAAATTTGCATAGTAATTGTTACCTACTAAGAAATTATGAGGTCACAACTAAATAGTTATCAACATATCAAGAAACATGTTATCTGTTAGCAAGATCGAACTGGCTGAAATAATTGCTGATTTGATTACAGATGGTCATCTTCAAGTTAGAAGACTCAATGGAAGATCAAAATATGATTATGTCGGGTTTTTCTAAGGAAGAATCTGAACTATTGCGGTTTAGCCGACTGATTTACAAAAACCTTGGTACCAAAGGAACAATCAGAGAATGGGGCAGTGGTAAGAGAAGGAGCTACATTCTAAGTAATGCTAATGTGGTAAGATAC
>CAYJTD010000104.1:0-5957 GCA_964372525.1 uncultured Nitrosopumilales archaeon
CTCATGGAGCATTTTACGATCTTAACGATGTAATGCTAGTTGCATCGTACCATCCGAGTAGGCAGAATACACAAACTGGCAAATTAAAGTGGGATGCATGGTTAGGTGTATTCAACAAGATCAGAAAAATAACTAATTAGAATAATTAGAAAAGATCGATCTTAAAATCAAGTTTAACTTCTTCTATTTTATCCTGTATGCCAAGCGTCCGCACAATTTTTTCAAACGGTTCCTTATTTTTCGACACAAGTATCTGTATACTGCCCTTCTTCTGTGCAGCAAGATCGTGTTTCTGCAGGTATGTCTTTACCTGTTGCACAGTACCGACTGCAGGATCAACAAACTGCACATTCGGGTAAATGCTTGCTATATGCTCTTTGATCAATGATAAATGCGTGCTACCCAAAATTATGACATCAGTTTTTGGATTTGATTTTATGCTTGCAGTATTATTTGTAATAATTGTCTTCACTTCCTTATCACTTTCCAAAAACTTTCCTGATTCCACAATGTCTATGATCGGCGACGCATTTACTTTAATTATCTTTGTAGTTGTTATGTAGGGCTTGATATAGTCATCAAGGTTTTCGCTTTGTAAAGTTCCTTCAGTTGCTAGCAAGGCAACGAATTTTGTTTTAGACATTGCAGCAGCATCACCAATATTTAGATAAACACCAAAAACTGGAACATTAGTATGCAACCTGCATTCCCTTAGCACCTGCATCGACGGTGTTATGGAAGCAACGATCATCACCTTAGGATCAAATTTTTCTAGATATTTCAAAGTCTGTATTATTATAGATTTTAACTGTCCCCTTGTCTTTTTACCGTAAGGATAATGCGCTCTATCAGCCAAATACACTATAGATTCGTTTGGCATCTCCTTCCTTAGCGATTGTATGACCGAGAGTGAACCTATACCAGAATCGAACACCGCTATAGGTCGATTATCCACAGTATTACAATGCTGTGCGCACTAATAATTTGATCGCCGAAGGATCAAGTTAGAGTTTGTCGATTTTATCAATAATAATACACACCTAAAATTAATAATAAAATGTAACAGGATCACGCATGAGTAATTTCAGTAAGAACTGGACGAGAAACGATAACAGAGGAGTCAGTGAGAAGATACGGGATACCGTAAAACCTCAAGGACCTCTGAGACCAAGACTTGATACAGCATCGAATAGACTACATGGACAGATACAGAAGATGGATACAATGCTTGCGAAGATGCGTGAGAAGGACTCTACACTTTTCAGAAAGATAGTCGATGCCATGCAGAAGCATGATATCGATGCAGGGAAGGTATTGTCCAACGAACTCGCTGAGGTTCGCAAGGTAACAAAACTATTGAGTCATACAAGGATGGCACTAGAACAGGTACATTTGAGATTGAGCACAATTCATGATGTTGGCGATGCAGTTGTTGCACTTGCGCCAGCTGTAGGTGCTCTGAAGACTGTAAAGACAGGTCTAGCAAAGTTCATGCCGGATGCAGAGAACGAGATTGGTGACATGTCGAGTATGCTTGGCAACTTACTGGTAGATACATTGCAGGGAGGTAACTTCGCCTTCCAGAACGATGTGTCAGGCGAGGAAGTTGAGAAGATACTTGCAGAGGCATCAGCAGTAGCAGAGAAGAACGTCGATAGCAGACTACCATCAGTACCAGGTGCAGAAGAATTACCGAGATTCACATAGAAGGTGCTTGCAATGGGAAGACTTGCAGCCCTCTCTATATTTTCTATAATAGGATTTACCCTCGGGTTTCTAGCCTATCTCGCATTTCCCACGATGTCAACCTTAGCAGTTAAAGCAGTCCCGAGTTTGTTGCTTAGCCAGTTTTTCATCGGAGCAGTTGCCTCTGGTGTAATAGGCTTGGTTGCAAGTTTGGTTCTCGTGACGCGTTGGGCAAGAAAACTTTAATTTTTTCTAGCTTTTCTGAATCCATGAGTAAATGAGGGATCGTATACCTTAGAATATTCGTAACTTTTTGGTTTTATTACATCTCCGACTATAACAACCGCGGTCTTGTTTATGCGGGCAGCTCTCACCTTCTTTGCTATGTCTTCAAGCGTGCCAGTTATTACACACTCATCATTCCAGCTAGCCCTATAGACAACTGCAGCTGGGGTCTCTTTCGTATATCCGCCAGCCAATAGTTCCCTGACTAATTGTTCTGTAAGATGCACACTAAGGTAGAATGCTATTGTTGATTTATGCTTGGCAAGTTCCGATATCTTCTCTCTTTCCGGAACCGGCGTGCGTAATTCAGCCCTTGTTATGATTACTGTTTGTGTCACACCAGGTAAAGTGAGCTCAAGGTTCAATCTGGCAGCTGCAGCAAACAACGCACTTATTCCAGGAACGACTTCGCATTGTATATCTTCTTCCTCTAATTTGTCAATCTGCTCTCTAATCGCGCTGAATAATGCAGGGTCACCATCATGAAGCCTTATAGCGAATTTTCCTTTCTTGGCTTCATCTCTTAGAATCTCGAATATCTTTTCCCTGTCTATTTCAGCAGCGTCTATCAATTCCGCATCTTTCTTTGCATATTCTAACAGTTTGGGGTTAAGCAATGAGCCAGAATACACTATAACATCAGCTGTTTCGATCATTCTTTTTGCCTTGAGCGTGATAAGTTCGGGATCTCCTGGTCCAGCTCCTACAAAAACTGCTTTATGCCTAGTCACGCTTTACCACCATAATAGAAAAATATTTCTCAGCAGGTTCACTGCTAGTAACATCTTTTAATTTGGATACCTTTACGACCTCTCCTTCTGAAGAAACATTCTGTGCAATTGCAATTAGCGAGTCATCTGAAAATCCTGATTGTCTTAACATCTCTATTACGCTGCTGAAGTATCTCCCATCCTTAAGGAAAATTACGGTATCACACGAACTTGCAGTTGATTTTACTCTATCAAGATCATAGCACGCCGGAACAATTGCTAACGTTTCTTCGCCTTCCGCCAAACTAATCTTTGCCCGTGATGCAAACGCAAACATGGATGCAATTCCAGGAACCACCTCTACTGTAATTTCTTGGTACCTTTCCTTCAATTCTTTGTGTATGTAAGTAAATGTGCTGTATAAGGATGGATCACCAACTGTAAGATAAACCACATTCTTTCCATCATCACACTTACTCGCTATCTGCTCGGCATTGTCCTTCCACGTTTTCTGTAAAGTTGCCTTATCCTTGACCATTGGAAATATGAGATTAATTATTTCAGGCTCATCCTTTCTCTCGCTCAAAATTGGCTTTATGATTGATAAGGCCATGCTATCCCTTCCCACCCTTGCAGTTGGACAAAATATCGTATCCGCTGATCTGATGATACTAGCAGCTTTAAGCGTTAACAAGTCGGGATCACCAGGACCACAACCTACACAAAATAGTTTCTTACTCATAGAGTTAGCATAGATTTTTTGCCTTATTTAAACAAACATGATAATTAATCAATCATGGTTTCTCTGCAGCTATTATTATCACAGGATTTCTGGCCAGCATCATGGTACCTGTGCTAACCTTCCTGCTTTTTGCTACTATTATTTGTGTAACATCTACATTCATCAATTTCAATTCATCCACAGCTTTAAGTGACTGATACATTGTTTCAATAAGTATCGTATCGATTACAATTCTTCCCTTGCTCCTCAATTTATTGTATGCCAGTTTAATTATATCATAAGTATCACCACCAGTTCCCCCAACAAATATTGCATCCGCATCTGGCATCTTGCCAATGACTTCCTGGGCTTTGGAATGAATTATCTCTATGTTGGAGACATTAAATTTTGCAATATTTTTTTGTGTTAGTTTAATAGCATTCTCATCCTGATCTATTGCGTACACCTTACCATGTGGAGCCACTTGCATCGCAGCTTCTATAGTTATACTTCCGCTACCGCATCCAATATCAATAACAGTAGAACCACTGTTCAATCTGCCTTTGCTTAACGCAAGTACCCTAACCTCTTCTTTGGTAATGGGGACGTTTTCTTCACGCTCAAACATTTCGTCAGGAATGCCTGGGGTTTTAAAGTTCCACAATTCAGAATTACTTGCTGAAAACTCTATTTAACCTGTCTGTTCCACAATTACAAACGTATTATACAATATCCAGACAAACATGAACATGAATACATATCCTGCCATGCCAGTAGTTATCATTTTCCTGAAGTCAGTTGGTGGCAAATGTTTGCCAATAGAGAATCTCGCAACTATGTAGGAAACGAAATAGATCATGAAACCTATTCCTATACCTCTGAATGCCAGCGGATTTATACTCAGATAGCCTAGCGCACCAGCTACTATGCCTGCTAGCACGCCAAATCCTATTCTCATCCAGAATATTTTGTCTATAGGGCCCAATGCTTTCCCGCTTCTCTGTATATAGACTCGGTTTAATTCGTTTTGGTTTGTAGAGCGTAACAGTATAATCTTAGCGTTTGCATGCAAATCATATGGAACTATCTGGCATAGAGTTGCGGTATCTTGTAAACGAAATACAGAAGAAAATTTGTAATGGATATTATGTTAGCAATGTTAATGGCATTACAAGAGACTCTATTCAAGTAAAGTTACACCATCCAACTGAACAAGATGTTCTCTTAATTATATCAGGCAAAGGGATATGGATCAGCACACTAAAGTTTGATTCTATTGAACAGAGTGGTATCGTTAATGTATTAAGAAATGAAATCTTGCGTTCAAAAGTAGATAACATTGAACAATTTGGAAGCGAAAGAGTAGTTGTATTGAAGTTTGTACTTGATGACAAAATCAGACACTTAATGGCAGAATTCTTTGCAGGCGGAAATATCATTTTATGTGATGAATCTATGAAGATACTCGCAATACTAAACTCGGTGGAAGTTAGGCATAGAGTGTTGAAGGTTGGTACCGAATATGCATATCCACCAAAACGTGGAATAGACGTACTTGGCCTGCAACCTGAAGATATGAAGAAGTTGCGTTCATCTGACCTTGATGTTGCCCGCTGGACCGGAAGGAATATAGCATTACCTAAAAAATTTGTTGAAGAGGTAATACACGCATCTTCTATCGATCTGAATGCCAAAGGTACCGAACTGAGTGATAAGGATGTAAACACGCTTTACAACAATATAGTAAATCTGGTTGCTGATGTTTGCAATGGAAACCATAAACCAGTTCTGGTTATGCAGGATAACGTTGCCGTAGATGCCTCTCCACTACCGCTTCAAAACCTAGGTTCAGTTGAACCAGTTAGCAGTTACATGGAAGCTGTTGACACTGTTCTTAGCAACTATCTAAGGAACGTTGGAGAGAGCATAAAGAGTAGCAAGTTTGAAGACAAAATAAGTGAGCTGGAAAGGGCACTAGAAGAGCAGAAGAAAGCAAGGGAAACACTACTTGAAAAATCGAAGTTCATTCGTAATTTTGCGGATCAACTAACGGATCTTACGCGAAGTGGTACAAATAGTATTACAGATTCATCAGTAAAGGAACTAATGACTAAAACTGATGTTACTTTGGAAGAAGAGCGTGGTTCTACAATCTTAAACATTATAGGTGAGAAGATCGCCATTAAAAATACAAAAATTCCTTCTATAGTATCTACAATATACAACAGAGCAAAGGAACTCGAAAATGGTATCAAGTCTATAGACTACGCAAAGAACAAATTAATGAAAGAACTTGAAAGTGTGAAGCAGCAATCTGAGATTGCAAGGCATAAGGTGAAAGTAAAACAGCAGGAAAGCAAGGAGTGGTATGAACGTTACAGATGGTTTTTTACTACTGATGGATTGCTTGCAGTGGGAGGCAGAGACGCATCATCAAATTCAGCAGTAGTGAGAAGGCATATGACAGATAATGATATAGTGTTTCATGCAGAAATTCATGGGTCCCCTTTTTTTATACTGAAGAATGCAAAGGGCGATGAGTTAAGCAGTATAAA
>CAYJTD010000105.1:0-5879 GCA_964372525.1 uncultured Nitrosopumilales archaeon
CGGAGACATTATTCAAATAATAATACCAGTACATGGGAATAAACCATTAAAGAAGGGTCTTTTGGGCGCAGTAATCAAAGATGCCGGATTGACTAACGAAGAGTTTGCAAAATTATTATAAAATTAAATTACGAGTAGCGGGGGGTGGACTTTCCCGAGAGCTTAACTCCCGTCTTGAACCTGCAGTCGAATTTGTGTAACAAATTCGATCACCGCTCTGCGGGTCTCTCATCGATTTGATTATGAGCCCGCCGGGATTCGGCCCCATCTGGGTTGACCTGGCTTCCCCACCCTTGTAGGGCAGTTAGCCTCGCTACGGAGTCCCCGCTACAAGTTTAGCTGAGCAGTGTGGATATCTATTAAATCTTTGCCTAACAGAAATTTTATCATCACTTTGTCTCTAGAAATTTCATTTCTTGTTAAGCTAGCATTAACATAAAGTTATGATGTGGTTGAATTGTTACTTTACTTTTGTCGGTCCTCGTTTTTTAGATTTACCTGCACTTCTTCTACCTAGTCGATCTGTTAATTCTTTTGCCGCACTTCTAACATCCCAGCCCACGGATTTAGCTGTGATCAGTCCTTCCGTGGTCATTAGCTTTCCACGCATGGAATATTTTCTGTTTTTATGCCTGTCAACGGCAACTTCGACTGAATAAATTCTATCAAACCTACTGTTCATGCGTTTTAGAAACTTTGTAACCTCCGTAGTAATTTCGTTTTTTACACTATCATCTTCGACATGTGCTATATGTATCATGGGCTTCCCTCGCTCTGGTACTAGCCGTTTTATGATATCTTTTGGTGTTACTATTCCTATAGGCATGTTATTTTCTATGACAATTATCTCTTCCGCTCTTTTCAGCACTTTCACTGTACTACCAAGTCTAGAGCCTCTCTCTACTGGCGTAGCACTATGCATTATTTCTCTTACCTGTACATCTCTGACATTGAACCTTTCTGTACCGGAAGACAGTTTGTCAGTTCTGGATCCGCTCTTTCTTTCCTTAGGGACTCTTAACACACTAGCAATGTCAAGTGTATCCATACTTCCAATCAACTTCCCATTTTTATCTATCACAGGCAATCTGGATATGTTCTGTTTCTTCATAATTGATAATGCAACACTTAACGATGAATCTCCTGGGATCACTATAGCTCCATTCATAACATCATCTACCAACAAGTTACCTAGATCTGCGTTTAACACTAGATCTGTTTCACTAACGATACCTACCAATCTGTCTTTGGCTATTACTGGCACAGCTCTAAGCCCAGATTTTAGCAGAGTTTGATTAGCATCTCCAATCTCTACGTTCGGACTCAGAGATGGGGTCTTCACCACGAAGTTCTTTACTTTCGTTGTCCTTGGAAAGACATTAGTTTCAATGAAGTGCTTGGCGTATATCATTCCTTTATACGTATTTTTCTCTATTACAGGTAATTGATGCACTTTGTTTTCAATCATCAAACTTAGTGCTTTTGCAACAGTCTCATCGGGAGAAACACTGATGACATCTTTTGTCATAACGTCATAAACTTGCATGAAGCAAATGCAAATTCCATACATTAAAAACCTTCCTTTGTTTCTTACGATCTATGAAAAAGGCTATGGTAGTTGGTGCTGTTGCAATAGTTGCCATAGCAACTGCTCTTGTATTGCTTCCAACAACGCCAGTTCCATTACCTTCTCCAACGGAGATAAGCGACACTGGAATCGATGTAGTAGCAACAGGTTTGCGAGTACCATGGGCAATGGATTTTGCTAATGATGGACGGATTTTCGTTACAGAGCGTATAGGGAATGTAAGGGTTATTGAGAACGGTAAGTTAATCGATGAACCAGTCTTTACTACTGAAGTTGCAAAGGTTAGCGAAGCAGGTATGTTGGGCCTTGCACTTGATCCAGCTTTTGATAAAAATCATTTCATTTATGTATATTACACGTATGTTGACACAACTGGCAGTCTATGGAACAAGGTTGTTAAACTAAAGGAACAAAACAATAAGGCATCGGAAGAAAAGGTTTTGGTAGATAAAATACCTGCTGCTGGCATACATGATGGGGGTAGAATAAAGTTCGGTCCTGACAGTAAATTGTATATAACAACAGGGGATGCTGCAGATCCTAGTTTATCGCAGAACCTGAAATCTCTCGCTGGGAAGATTTTGAGGATAAATTCTGACGGTTCCATACCAAATGACAATCCATTTCCAGATTCTCTTGTTTACACGTATGGTCATAGAAACCCACAGGGCATTGCTTGGCATCCAACTACAAATGAATTGTATTCAACTGAACACGGTCCGACGGGAAACGATGAGATCAATGTAATAAAAGCTGGTATGAATTACGGTTGGCCTGTTGAACAATGTACTGCCAAAGAGTTTGTCGGGCCAATCGTATGTTACGAGGTCAGTGTGGCGCCTGCTGGAGCAACTTTCTATTCTTCAGATAAATTACCTTACAAAAACGATTTCTTTTTTGGAACACTGCGTGGTACACATGTGGAGCATGTTGTGTTTGGCAATGATAACAAAGCAATAAAACTGGAAAACTTTCTTGAGGGCTTTGGAAGAATAAGAGACGTAGTTGAAGGTCCTGATGGATATCTGTACATTGCTACTAGCAACAGAGATGGAAGAGGTTTGCCAGCATTGGATGATGATAAGATTTTAAGGATTACGCGATCTCGGTAGATCAGATTTTAAAAATTTAAGTATAAGGGTGTATACTAAGTACATGGGGGTATACTTATGTACTTCAATGAAGAGCCAAAAACCAGCAGACTTGAGATGTTCAACTATTCGGAGGAATTCGATAAACTGCTCTCTTCCCTATCAGACGGAAGGAGAATGATTGTTATAAAGGGAAGAAGGAGAACTGGCAAGACCTCACTTCTTCTGTCGGGCCTTAACGAATTGAAAAAACCGTACCTTGTAATTGACGGGAGAGTGTTTGCAGGCTCTGCTCAGATAAGGCGCGAGGAATTCATCAAGATACTGGAGGAAACTTTGAACAAGTTTCTGAAGAAGGAGAGGAGGCTTGGGTCTAAGATCCTTGATGCGCTTAAGCATATCCAAGGAGTTGAAGTCAAAGGTGGCGCCGAACCAGGTGTTGCTCTAAGGTGGGGACCTAGACCAAGTGATGCCGTGAATATTTCGTCCATTTTCGATGCCATGTCAGATGAAGCGCGAAAGCAAAAGACCAGATTCATAATTGCTTTTGATGAGGCGCAAGAATTGAGGAAGATAATGCGCTATGACTTGACAAGCGTGCTTGCGCATGCCTACGATTACTGTAAGGGCTTGCAGTTTGTGGTTACAGGTTCGGAGATCGGAATGCTTTACAAATTCCTGAACGTTGAAGATGGAAAGTCTCCGCTTTATGGTCGGGCTATGGTGGAGATAGAGCTGAAGGGATTGGATAGGGAGAAGAGCATGGAGTATCTGCGCAGTGGTTTCAGACAAATTAGAATGAAGGTAAGTGATGATATGTTGGAAAGGATTCACGAGAGGTTTGATGGAATTGTCGGGTGGCTTACCTATGCTGGATTCAAGGCGAGGGAGGCGCGAAAGATCGATGGGAAGGTTCTGGAAGAAACTGCTAAAAAGGCTAGCAGGATTGTTGCAGGTGAATTCAAAAATTTTAGGGGTCTGCATAATTCAGAGAGGTATCGTATAATAGTCAAGCATCTTGCTAGGGGAAAATCAAGTTGGACCGAAATAAAGAGTGCTGTCGAAGTAAAAGAGGGCGTAAGCATCGGCCAAGGCAACATAACTAAACTCCTGTCTACGCTGGAGGATGCTGGATTCGTAGCGAAGGATAATGAGAAGTACTTCATTCCAGATCCCATGCTAATAGAGGCCACCAAGGAGGGATTGATTTAGTATACGGGTATATACTTAGTACACGGGGTATAATAATATAATATTCCTTATCCGCGCTCAAATCTATCATTTCGCACCACACCCCGCATTTACAACTTTACCTCCGCCCATTATTACTATAACATTTGTTCACATAAACTTCTTAATAACGAAAATGGCAAAACAACTAAAGATCTGTTCCAACATAAGCTCATCTTGTAAAACATTATAAGCAAAATAACACTATTAAGCAGATATGCAGAAAAAAACCAGAATTTCAGAAGCCAAAGTAACAGGGCTACCAAATTAGTTTGTGGACCTCTTGGCTTAACATACTCCGATAAACAAAACACGTGTTAATACACGTAAAAGTTATCTATAGGCTCTACGTAATTAAATTGTACATGCTTGGAAAAACCAATCAGATTCACAAAGCATGCGGTGATGCGCTTGATAAATCTTGGATTGACAGAAGATGATGTTGTTAAAGCTATAAAGGAAGGTTACGTGGGATATGGGTCATACATTATTGACGCTATTAGCGGAGTGATATCACAGGGCATAAGACTAGATTGATTAGTTCTTAAAATGACCTACTTTTTCCATTTGACCTACACGTTTTAATTACTCATTGTTGAGGATTGAACGTAAGTAGTATGTCCTATACCACTTCTGTTCAACAGTATGGGTTCTGATACTGTCGATCATTACACATAAGGGTTATATAATATACCACTATTGTACTATATTAGACAATAAGTGCTGCCTAGACTTTACAGGGAGTTTGTGAACGAAGGCTTCTTTACACATAAAGGACTTGTCTGATAATCTTACCAGTACCCGACATACTACCCGACGTATCAGCGAAAATTCTTGAACAACCATATCTGCTACCACAATCTTGACACAGGTACCATAATATGTAGTACTTACGTCAATCTTTTGGTAGTAACTACTACCATAAATATGACGGAAGGGCTATATTATATAGTACTTACGTCAATAAAATAGTAGTAATGGTCTCCAAGCTGTACCAAACTTTCCTCAATGACAGGTTCTTCACAACCAAGGAAGCCCTTGCTCTGATCCCTAATAGCCGTACCTGCAAGAATATGCTCAGGCAGCTGTTAGACTCGGAGCAAATAGTGAAGGTCAGGAAAGGACTCTACGAAGTAATCCCTCCAGAACACGTTGGCAAGAAAAAACCTGCTGCAGAAAAGTTTCTCCTTGGCCGTAAGGTTACATCTCCGTATTGTCTAGCGTACCATTCTGCACTAGAGGTTCATGGCGTTGCAAATTCTGCAATCTACAACATAGTGTATATAGCATCGCCGAATCAGTTCAGGAACTTCAAGTATGAAGGTGTCGGATACAGGTGGGTACCTAGAGAGAATCTAACAGGTACACAAAAGACGATCTGGAGCACTGCACAGATAATAGTTACTGACAGGGAAAAGACTATACTTGATTGCATAGACCGCATAGATCTTGCTGGAGGTTTTGAAGAGACATTCAAGAGTTTTGCATCCATAACCAATGTGAACTTTGATAGGCTGTATCAGTATACAAAGAAGCAAAGGAAGAAAGTTCTCTTTCACAAGCTGGGATTCTTCCTTTCACTGAAGGAAATTAGAGAATCTTGGAATGTTAACGATGAAAAATTAAGCAAGATCAAGAAGAACCTGTCTACAAAGATTTACTATTTTGAAACATCTAAAGGAGAAGGCAAGTTTGTTAAAGAGTGGAACCTTATAGTGCCTAGCAACATAGAAGGGATGATGACCTTTGCATAAGATCCCTGATAAAAGATACTTTCAGGCAAAATCTGCAGAAACAAAGTTTAGAGCTCCAGAACTTGAGAAGCTCTACAGGATCATGTTAATCCTTTCTGAAATCAATAGAGGTGAATTTAATGACTATCTAGCACTAAGAGGTGGTACTGCAATAAATCTCTGCTATGAAGAGCTCCCTAGACTTTCAATAGATATCGATCTTGCAGCCATAAGGAA
>CAYJTD010000106.1:0-5847 GCA_964372525.1 uncultured Nitrosopumilales archaeon
ATACAGTATCATGGTGATAAACGAACTGCGGTTAGACTTGTCCATGTCTGACCACAGAAAGGTACTAAAGAAATACGAAAGGGTATTCTTCAATTTGGAAGAGCAGGAAGGCGGTATGAGAGACTATAGCAAGGAAGAGGAAAGAGTTCCGGACGAACACTAGATATCTAATCAATCTTTAACACTTTCTTCGCAGTTGCTGGGATGGCATCAACAAATTTTCCTTTCTTATCATTCGGCAGATCGCCGAACAAATCGTTCAGAGAGTTGGCAAGAATTACCTTCTTATCATCTGGCAATGAAGTGAATATCGATATTAAACCATCGGTATTTAATTTTGCTAGTATTTCTGGAGATAGAGCTATAACATCTACATATGTACCGAAAATTGCTTTGCGCTTATTCTCATCAAATTCACACAAAATTTCCATCCATGTCTTGACTAACTTTGATCAAACATCAAAAGCGATTGTGGGAGCTGCATTCTACGCATTTGTATCGATTTCTTTCTGTTCATCTGTAGGCAATGTAAAGAATTCTGTTAACCTGCTCTTTAGCATTGGTTTCCGCAAAAACTCAGGCAATCCTGCTAGGATCTGAAGTATGTTTCCAACTGCGTTAGAATCTGACACGGTGATATCTGCGCCCACTTGACTTAAATATAGTTTATCAACACCCAGAGTCCGTGCCAGCAACTGTTGTGGTTGGAGGTTTCTTCGGTGATGAAGGAAAGGGTAAGATGATCTCTTACCTTGCATTAAAAGACAAACCAACTATTGCTGTTCGAGGTGGTGTTGGTCCAAACGCCGGTCATACATTTGTGCTAAACGGCGAAGTACACAAGGTTCGAATGCTACCAAGTGCTGTATTGAGCAAAGACACTAGATTGCTGATCGGCGCAGGCGTTATAATCAATCCTGAAGTTTTGCAAAGTGAGATTGAAAAGTATAAAGCTCACGATCGTGTGTTTATAGACAGTCAATGCGGTGTAATTGAACCTAGGCATATTGAAAGGGATAAGGGCGATGATCTTAAGGGCAGAATAGGCACAACAGGTTCTGGAACTGGTCCTGCAAATGCCGATAGAGTTATGCGCACACTCCATCTAGCTAGAGAAATAAAGGATCTTACACTTTACTTAGATGATGTTAGTAATGCAATTAACTTTGCACTTGATAGAAATGAAAGTGTTTTAGTTGAGGGAACGCAGGGAACGTTCCTTTCCCTTTTTCATGGGACTTACCCATACGTAACTTCTAAAGATGTTACTGCATCAGCAATATGCGCAGATGTTGGATTGGGACCCAAACGTGTTGATGAAGTAATACTTGTCTTCAAGGCATATGTAACGAGGGTAGGTACTGGACCGCTAGAGAACGAGATTAGCAAGGAAGAGGCACAAAAGCGTGGCTGGTTTGAAGTTGCTACGGTAACTGGGAGGGAGAGAAGAGCAGCTCCATTCAACTTTGAACTGGCAAAGAAAGCCATATCACTGAATAGTGCTACACAACTGGCAATTACCAAACTAGATATTGTCTTTCCAGAATGTGCGCACGTACGTGAATATGACAAACTTTCTGATAACGCCAAACGTTTCATCGAGCAAATAGAGAAGAATACTGGACTGCATATAACTCTGATCGGTACCGGCGAAGATGTTTATGATACTATTGACAGACGATAGCTTAGTTTTAATTCCATTACTGATTGTTATCCCTTCCCGTAGACTTTAATTAGAGCATGGAAGAAAATCTGCTATTGAAACTGAAAGCTCCTTCTTACATAGAACTTGACAATATCAAAGATCTTGCTCGATTGGCATGCGCACTAGAGAGGACGCCTTTACCTATATTTTCCATGAAATTGCGTGGTGATGATATACTGGCTACACAAGTTGACCTTCTCAGGGGTAAGCCTGTTATTTATTATGCTAAAACCAAATCGTCAGGAGAGTTTCTTGCCTATAGGAACGCTGGTAGTATTGAAGAAGTTGTTCTGGTTAATGCACTAACAAACCCTGCCCTAATATATTCGCCAATAATACAGGTGGAAAAGGTACCTGCAAGTTTGATGAAGGATACTAAGGTAGACAAGAATTCCAGTTACATTTCAATAAAACTGAGGGACTTGGCAAGCCTAGCGAAGGTAAGCAGCTATAAAATGGTTTACGAAGAGCCTCCTCTCCCCCTATTCCTCTTCAAAAATGACAATTTGGTCTTGGGCACTTTTATGGGTACAAACGACAACAGTGACGCAGCGTTCTTCTATTATATAGACATGAATCCCATACCCGTGCAACCATTCCTTAAATATTCTGTACAGAAAGCTGAAAAACCTACGTTTACCAGCAACATTGATGAACACGGTTACATATACATGAAAGTTATAAAGCTCAAAAAGAATCATCCTTTGGTAACGATAAATGAGTGATAACTTTCCTGCAAGAATGAAAGAATCGTCAAATAAACACAAGAGCAAGATCGTACTAGCTCTTGATCTTAACTATACAAACAGAGATAACGCTATAATCTTTGCAAAGAACACCATCAATCTGCTGAAAGGGTATATCTGTGCAGTTAAAATAAACTTTCACCTGCTCCTTCCTCTAGATTTTTATTCAGAAGTGAAAGCGGTAATAGATCTTGCGCATTCATGCGATTTACAGGCAATAGCTGATGTAAAGTTAAACGATATAGGCAATACTAACGAAATTGCATTGTCACACCTATGGTCAGGAGGTTTTGACGCTGCAACAGTAAGCTCTTTCGTAGGCTTCAATGGATTGAGAGATGCAACATCTAATGCTCATGAGAAAAATAATGGTATAATATCACTCGTTTACATGAGTCACAAGAGTGCAGCTGATACTTATGGACTGCAAATAGTAGATCCAAAAAGCGGTAAAACCATGCAGATGTACGAACTGTTTCTAAACTGGGTCGAGGAACTACACACAGATGGTATAATTGTTGGTGCTACTGTTCCTGAAGTAATAAAACAGTGCTCTGATCGTGTAAAAAATAAGACGCTGATATTTTCACCAGGTGTTGGACGGCAAGGTGGTGATGCAAGGAATGCACTTGCCAACGGGACCGATTACATCATAATAGGTAGATCTATACTAGAATCAAATGAGCCAGATAAGGAAGCAGCAAAGATGCGAGAGTTGACGTGGGAAATAACTTAAGAATTACCCTTGCTGTTACTTAGGAACTTTTTTGCTTCTTCCAGTATCATCTTGGCATTTTTATATGTCAATACTTTCATTGCATCATCGTAGGTTAACCATCTGTAGCCTTGGTGCTCAAAGGATATTTTGACATTCTTGGTATTGGTCCTAGCCAGATAAAATATCACTTCTTTGTTTACGAGCTTGCCACGCCTTTTGTAGTTGTATGAGATCTTCTTTCTAAAACCATCCATGAATTCAATATTATCGATCGACGTTTCTTCCATGACTTCCCTTTTTACAGTCTCCAATTCAGCTTCGCCTTCCTCAATGTTACCTTTTGCAAAGTCCCAATGTCCTGTAGGGTAATGCAATAACAAGTATTCTATTTTACCATCGCTATCATTAAAAAGTACAGTTCCAGCAGAACGCTCTTGCATAGTTTTACCCCATCGAACACCTAACTAATCCTTTCGCTGTATAATTAAGGAATAAAACTATCTACCGTATCTTCGCTTTCTACGCTGATATGTGCGAATGGCCCTCATAAGATCGATCTTTCTAAATTCAGGCCAGAACACATCCATGAATACAAGTTCGCTGTACGCACTCTGCCATATAAGAAAGCCACTAAGTCGCTGCTCTCCAGATGTTCTTAGTATCATGTCTGGTTCTGGTTGTGGTAAATGTGATGTATAAAGACAGGATTCGATGGTGTCCTTGCCAATGTCAGCTGTATCCAATTTGCCATCCTTGACCATGTCAGCTACCTTTCTAACCGCATCAACCATTTCTGCCTGTCCTCCATATGCAATCGCTATGTTCAGATAGATATTGTCATAATCTCTAGTAGTATCCTCAAGTTCCTTAAGCACATTCGTTATGCGCACTGGCAAGAGTTCGAGCTTTCCTATGGCCTTTACATTCATCCTGAACTTATGAAGAGTAGGATCGCTCAGGAGCTTCTTCAATCGTTGCTCTATCAAATCGTACAAATATTCTAACTCTTCGTCCTTTCTGTCCAAGTTTTCTGTTGACAGAGCGTAAAGAGTGATTATCTTTATGCCTAATTCGTTACACCAGTGTATTAGATCTTCAACCCTGTCAGCTCCCTTGTAATGACCTACTTTGGGTAAATACAGGTGGCGTTTTGCCCACCTTCTGTTTCCATCCAACACAATGGCAACATGATTTGGAGCCGTATCCTTTCTGATCTGGCCCGACAGATATTTTTCATAGATCTTGTATAAACCACTTACATGCAGAGCAATATCGGTCAGCGTCTTAATTGTCCGTCACCCTTCTTCTTCCTGTGATACTGGTAAACAAACGTTGCTGCCACCAACGCCAGTGCAAGACCAATCAGGAGTGAAGAGATGAGTGTGAAAGGACTACCCTCGCCTAAGAGCATCAGCATAAACTGCTGCATCGGTATATAGAACAGTGCCAGCACAATAAGCCTCAATACATCGCCTAATGCTCTTAAACTTCCCCTGAACCAATGACTGAGCAGCATTCCTCCAAATATAGTACCCAAACCTATCCACAGAAGGGTAAGCATTCCGTTTACAAAGTATCCAATTATCTGCGGGTTTGTGGCTACCTGCCAGGCTACCATATCTTGCGTGATCAGACCTTCTGGTATTGCAAGATAGCCCATCTGTATGGAAGCCAGCATGATCATAGTTCCTGCTACCAGCGAAAATACCTTGATGAAACTTGACGGTGTAAACTTGGCAAGGTTTCTTATTGACCTGTCAAGATCGAAGCCTCTAAGTATGAATGCTGCACCCAATGCAATTGCAACGGCAGCAAATGCATACTCCGCAGGAAACGCATATTGAATCTGGAATATAGTTGCTAATGCACCAATTATTAACAATGCACCTGGAACACCTAAGAAGAACTTCGAATATCGAGAGTCATATACCAAGGATTTCAAGTAGCGGCCTAGAACAGCATACGAGTATTCAACACTTCTACTATGTTTTATAACTACACGTTGAACTGAAATTACTGGAACTATATTCTGTATAACCGGAATAACAGCTTCGTCATCTATTCCATCGGAAACGACCACTGCACCATCTGCCTTATACTTGTGCAATACATCTTGCAGTTGGTAAGCGATCTTTTCATCGGCTTCTACGCCCCTCTTGAATGTTCCAGATAACAATGCAACCTCTGGGCTGTAACCCTTGCTCAAAAGCTCTTCATACAACTTTATTGCAGCAAATATAGCATTAGAATCAGCTTCTTCTGGGTCTTCAACCGCAAGCCTAATTCCTGCATGTATGCAGCTATCTCTGCCCACAATAGGAGTTTTTACCCCACCTTTAGATCCAATATCGTCATCTCTATCGATACATAGAACAAGAATATTCTTTGCTTTTGGGGGAATATCAGACATATGTTATATTTAGTACGACAAACTTATTAATTAACCTAATTTGTGAAAGTTTTGCGATGAGATAATCACCAATAAATTATACAACGAGTCCTATGGGTAAACCTATTAAATGTCTCATAAATCCATAATAGTATCGTTCGCGAGAATTCCTTATGCCTCATAAGATGATTCATCCTCCTCCAGGTCCCAAAGCTAGCGAAATCGTCTCATACATAAACACACACTGCCTCGATTCAACGTTCACATACCCTTTGGTAGTTGCTAACGG
>CAYJTD010000107.1:0-5781 GCA_964372525.1 uncultured Nitrosopumilales archaeon
CTTATTTCGCAGCAAGGCCGCGTCTTTCCCATCCTCTGTAAGCAGTACAGCAAGAACTATGCTAACACCATCGTTACTTTTGGTCTCCCAAGCACTCATCCATTCAGATGTAGGAAATTCTGTTGAAAGATCCTCACCTGCCTTTTTCCTCATAAACATCCCCAACTGACTCAATATACTTCGTACCTGTTCCTCGTTCATGCCAAGGCAATGATTGTCTCTCCATAAATCTTTTGCATTTTACGGGTTTACCAAAATAAGAAGATATTGTTCATCTTACAGTGTAAAATACATTTGTTGGAATTCTTTGTTAACACTTTTTGTTTTAGCATTGTTATGAGAGGTAAGGTAAAAATGTAAGTGATGTTTAGTTGTAATGTGGAACAGCAAATAGACAAAAGGATCTGTGCGTGGTGCAATACTCCGATCAAAAAAGGTAGCATATGCCATGATTGCATGAAAAAATACAACATAAAGGCGTATGATTCTACGGATGATGGATGTGGTTGTGATACAAAATAATTGTATGGAATAAGAAATCGAATTGACTGATAAACCTACTCTCTTCTCAACGAGTACTCTTTTCTAAGTTTCTTGTACAAATCATCTCCACATATCCACGGAAAGTCAGGTATGCCCTCTACCTTTATACTACCATCAATAATAGTAGTAGGAACTGCTCTCACGCCATAGTTTTTCATTTTTAACTTGATTTCTTCAGTCATGTTATTTATGTCATATATGGTCATGTTGCAACCCTCACACTTACCGATTTCAATAGTATCTATAACATGTTCGCATAGCGGACAATTTGCGGAAAATATCTCAAGTGTATGATGTTGACTCATGTAGTTAGTATTAGGATTGGTGGCATTTAAATGTCCTACAGTGTTAATGAATCAACACCGCTAACCCCTATCTGGTTCTTTGGAAATAACTGTATATTGAGCTGGGAACTTCGACTTAACTATGACAAATACAATTTATTCCGAATTCAAAATTTAGATTTGGAATGACAGCAGTTGTTTATAGTAACACATTATAGTTCCTTGTATGTAATGCCTGCACATGGTAAGAGCAGCTAGGTTTCACAAGGTTGGGGAGCAATTAAAACTAGAAGACGTGCAGAAACCCCAAGTCGGCGATAATGACGTTCTATTGAAAGTCAGAGCAGCAGGTATGTGTCATAGCGATATTCATGTTATTGACGGTGTGATAGCATCCACACCTCCAGTAACACTGGGGCATGAAATTGCAGGCGAGGTTGACGAAATAGGTGCTAACGTAGAGAATTTCAAAAAAGGAGACAAAGCATTAGTTCATTTTCTCAGTCCATGTGGAAAATGCAATTACTGCCTAGAGGGAAACGGGATGATCTGTGAGAATCTCTTCAACAGACCAGGATATGGATTTTCTGCTGATGGTGGTTATGCTGAATACTGCAAGGTTGATGCCGATAGGCTTGTTCCTTTGCCTGACATTCCTCTGGATTTTGCAGCAACACTTGGCTGTGCTGGCATAACCGCATATCATGCAGTCAGTAGCATAGGGAGGATTGTTCCAGCAGATACTGTTGCTATTTATGGTGTTGGAGGTGTTGGTATGTACGCACTGCAACTGGCAAAACTCAGTGGTGCAAGAGTCATCGCTATAGGACGAAATCAGGAAAAGTTAAAGATGGCAGAGAGTCTGGGCGCTGATTATGTCATAGATGCATCTGCAAGCAAGATAAAAGATGAGATAAAAAAGATCACAAATGGAAGGGGCGTAGATGTCATGATCGACTTTGTGGTAAACGATGAATCGCTTAAAAACTCGGCAAGCAGTTTGGCCAATGGCGGTAAAATAGTTCTTGTAGGTGTATCAAACAAACCTATTTCTATCAATCCTCAGATATTTGTGCTGAAAGAGTTTTCACTTGCAGGTTCGCTCGTAGGGAATAAGAACGAATTAGCAGACCTTGTAGGACTAGCAGAGAGTGGTAGATTGAAATCTATTATCACCAAAAAGTTTGCACTTGATGATATAAACAATGCTTTAGAATTGTTAAGGGGCGGGAAGATAGCCGGCAGGGGCTATATTTCAGTATAATAATTTAGACAACTTCATTTATATTTAATAAAAACCAATTTTCACGCATGGATTCATGTTACTACTGCGGATTGGAGATCGATATGCCTTTCGAATGTAATTATTGCAAAGACAAGTTCTGCCCGGAGCATAGGCTACCAGAAAACCATAGATGTGTAAAACTGCACTTGATCAGGGCAAAAAAATTTGGAGAGAAGAAGGTTATCAGAGAGAAGGGAATTGGCAGACAGGATAATATTTTCAAAAAACTTGGGAAAAAGTTGAAGAAGTAAACATATCAACTGAAAAATTTTCCAAAGTATGTTCATAATAAAAAATTAAAAGCAATTCTTAGATCGCTTATATATCGCACATTGTTGTATAGATGTATTAATGTCAACAGACGAAGATGAGCTAGGCTACATGTGGATGAAGGTGAAATTTACCCAGAAGTATATGAAAGCAAATCCTGATAAAACTGCGGAAGATGCGGAAAGGGAGTTTTTAGAATGGGTAGACGGTTTTGGCATGGATAGCATGATAGAGATGAGCAATAGGATAAGCAGAAGTAAGGAAAGTAGCTAGCTAGATAACTAGCGTATTGTTGGGTTTTCTTTTACACGTTTTGCATATATGAAGAGCACCGGTCCAAGTATGAACAAAATTATGGCAATACCAGTCCCCTCTATAGCAACTATATATGCTACAGCAAATACCAACGACGCTATTCCCTGCAGAACATATCTTTTGTACGGTATTATCTTAGCGAACCTGCCTACTATCTCTACCAAAAATATCGCAGCGGCAGGGTAGAGTGCAAGCAAAAGATGTGTTGTTATATCTATGGGCAGGTGCGCCATGCATCACGTGTAATAGGCAAAGGGATATCTTTGTTACTGGTCCAACCACGGAAGTTCCACTGCGACGCCTTGCTCTATCAATCGTTTAGCATTTTCGAAAGGTAGAACGGCAACATCCTCTTCTTCGAATGGTCCATACCGACTATCATCAACACCTGAAATGGCCTCCATAGGTTTGACAAACCGGAGCAGAACCTGCGTTGTTCGTGCTTTCAACGCTATGCCTTCAAGTGCCTTAACCCTTCCTTCCAATGTTGCGGATAACACCTGCTCAAAACGAAGACGTAGATCCTTTTCGGACTCTGTCACATATTGTTCCTCTGCAGTAAGGTTCGAGTAATCCATTTTTGAGTTCTTGATCTTGTCAAGTCGTGTATAAAGTAACAACCTTGCAATGTCGCCTATCAACTGTACCAATGTGTTCTTTACCTTGGCTTCTATACCGTCATAGCCTTGGCCCTTCAGATTGCCAAGCACATTCGCAATATCTTGATACGCTGTAGGTTGTATGTATTGCAGTGAATCGTTTTCAATCTCCCTAGCAAGCATGGCATACAAGGATTTCAGATCGAACGAGTCGGGCACGGCGCAAATTGGCTAACGTGTTATTTAAAGTCTGTTTGTTTTTCATTCGTAAAAAAATTACGCTATAATTTAAATAGCAAGTATTGGCGCATACGTAATATGCCATATAGGTGGGTTGACGGGGCGCCTAGACAAATCAAATACAGTTCTAGCGATGTTTTAAAAACAATCAAGGAAAAGGGTATAAAGTTTCTAGATCTACAGTTTACCGGTTTGCTTGGCAGGTTTCACCATACTACCGTCAACGCTTCTATGTTTGACGAAAGTTCTTTTGAGGATGGTATGCCAAAGCTTGACGGTTCATCAATCCGTGGTTTTACTGAAATTCACGAATCGGATATGGTTCTCAAACCAGATCCTAACACCTTTGCAATGATTCCCTGGATCGAGAGAGACAAAACTGCTCGCATGATATGTGATGTTTATTGGGGACATGGTGGAGGCAGGCTGTCAAGAGATCCTAGAGAAATAGCTCACAAAGCCGAGAAATTTCTAAAAGATGAAGGATTCAACTTTGCGTATTGGGGACCAGAGGTGGAGTTCTTTGTGTTTGATAGGGTCTCTTGGGATACCATGATGCCCAGCAGGGGTAGTAGTTACTCTATTCATTCCAAAGAAGCACCTTGGAGTGCAGATGGCTCTGGCTATCCCATACGATTGAAGGATGGATACCTACCTTCTGCACCACATGATACACTTGCAGAATACAGGAATGAATGTGTTGATCTTCTGAACGATAACTTTGGCGTTATATGTGACGCACATCACCACGAAGTAGCTACTGGTGGTCAATGCGAGATAGACATCTACTTTGATACCCTAACTAACGCAGGTGATGGAACCATGACCTACAAGTATGTTGTCAAGAATATTGCAAGAAGGCATGGCATGGTGGCAACCATGATGCCCAAGCCTATTGCTATGGACAATGGCTCTGGTATGCATGTTAATGTAAGTTTATGGAACGACAAGAACGAGTTCTTTGATCCTGACGATACGCATGCTGAGCTAAGCCAATTGGGCAGATATTTTGGCGGTGGAATAATGGAACATGCAAACTCATTATGCGCAATTGTTGCACCAACTACAAACTCCTATAGAAGGTTAGTTCCAGGGTACGAAGCACCAGTTTATGTTGCATGGAGCAAGAGGAACAGATCTGCAATAGTAAGGATACCTATGTACTTCAAGGGTCCCAAGGCTGCTAAAAGTAAGAGAATAGAATTCAGAGCGCCAGATCCGTCATGCAATCCATACATATGTTTTGCAGCTGTACTTGCTGCAGGTTTAGATGGTATAAGAAAGAAACGTGAAATTGGAGATCCTATTGATGAAGATATTTACAAGATGACTCCTGATAGAAGAAGGCAGTTGGGAATAACGCAGCTGCCTGGAAGTTTGAAGGAAGCTATAGAACATCTAAAGAGTGACCATGATTACCTAAAACCGTTATTTACTGAAGACACTATAGAAGCTATAATTGAAATAGAAAACAAGGAACAGATGGAAGTTTCAATAAGACCACACCCACATGAATTCCAACTTTATTTCGATATCTAATAAGATCAGTTTGCAATTCAATTTTGATTTTTCTTGAACAACGGGAATGATTTATGGGATTCATTTTTGAGCATGATAATAATTTAATTATATATCTAAATATCATATTATTACCACTTAATTATACTAAATTATTGATAAGATACTGTAAATAATATAAGTATTTGATAAAAACTAGAATTATTATAAAAAATTTAAATAACAGTAAATGTAATAATATGTGAAGCATTTTGGCCGAACCATTTATCGAAACTATGTATGCGATGGCCGGAGTCTTTATCGTGTTTGTGGCTGTACTCTTCAGTATTAGGGGCGGAAGGTACGCAAGAGGATATCAGAAAGAGACCGAAGGAGAGAAAGCAAGTTAGTTAGTTAGTAATCAGATGTATAATTCTGCCGGTGTTGCTAGTGTTTACTTTTTGCCTTCTAACTGTGCTATCGCCTGATCTGCTAATGTATTTTGTTTTGGTTTTGTTACCACAAAATAACTTCTGTCTGCCCTTTCCATCGAAGTTATTTTTTTATATTTTTGGGTCGCAAGATCAAACTCCAGCAAACCTGGTTCTAAGACTTTTTTTGCGTATATCATCAAAATAGGGTCTCCAGAAAGTGGAGCTATAGGTATCATTGCGAATGTATACCCTTTGTACACATTTATTGTTAAAACTTGTTTCATCATTGGTGCGATAGTTACCAAGTAAAGAAG
>CAYJTD010000108.1:0-5778 GCA_964372525.1 uncultured Nitrosopumilales archaeon
TGGGGAAGGGTTAGAATGACAGTGTACGAAACTGGAAGAGATTTGTTGAGTATTGGAATTGTTCCATTATCGGATATGATTAGTGAAACAGCATTGGTCAAAACAATGTGGGCCCTTGCAAATTCTAAGGATAAAGAAGAAGCTAAGGATCTTATCTTAAAGAATATTGCAATGGAATATTACGATGTATCGCAATTTGATTAGTTTAAGGTTTAATACCTCTTTTCATGCTAGATTGTTGAATGGAGTCTAGACAGAAAGTTCTTGATCCCTATGACCTAGGACTTAAGGTTGGATTCGAAATTCACCAACAGTTAGCAGCAAAGAGTAAGCTATTTTGTAGTTGCGTATGTGTGGAAGCTGAAGAGTGTGAATCAGAATTTGTAAGAAGATTGAGACCTACCCAAAGTGAACTTGGAGAGTATGATCCTGCTGCTCTTTTCGAGTTTAGGAAGGGCAGGTTGATCAAATACCTAAGAAGCAATGATAGCAGTTGTTTGGTAGAAGCAGATGAGGAACCACCTCACGAGGTGAACGATGAAGCTCTTGACACCGCGTTGATACTAGCACTTGCATTAAAATCGAACATAGTTGATGAGGTTCATGTTATGCGCAAGATAGTTATCGACGGTTCAAACACTACGGGTTTTCAACGAACTATGTTGGTTGCAACGGGTGGGACAATTGAGGTTGATACCAAAAAAGTGAAAGTGCAAAGTATATCACTCGAAGAAGATGCGGCCAAATTGATCTCCGACGATGGGAGTGTGCGAATATATGGATTGGATAGACTCGGTACCCCATTGGTAGAAGTTGCGCTTGAACCTGTTACAGGAACTCCAGAGGAAATCATGCGTGTTGCGTTAACATTGGGAAGGCTTATGCGTGCAAGTAAGAGAGTAGCACGAGGTTTAGGGACGATACGGCAGGATGTTAACGTATCGATCACTGGTGGAGGAGTGGTAGAGGTCAAAGGTGTACAAAAACTGGATCAGTTGGTTAAGGTCATAGAGTATGAAATGGCACGCCAGCATGGAATGTTTTTGATAACGAAAAAAATTGCAGAACGCAACATACAGCCTAATGATATTGGTGATTCAGTACTTGATATTACCGATATATTCAAAGATTCAACTTCGAAAGTGATTAGTAAGGCACTGCAAAGCAAGGGGATTGTAAAAGCTATAAGGCTTAAGGGTTTTGCCGGCATGCTTTCATATGAACCATATCAGGACATTAGGCTGGGTAAAGAGTTTGGAGAGCTTGTGAGGTTTTATGATCTTGGCGGTGTTTTTCATTCGGACGAGCTTCCTGCATATGGAATAAAGGATAATGATGTTGGCAATATAAGAAATTCATTATCGTTGGGTGATGACGATGCCTTTGTAATACTCGCAGGTTCAAGAGAAAATGTTGAAGCCGGTGTTAGTGCCATAATAGAAAGAGCAAAGTATGCACTCGTTGGGATACCGACAGAGACTAGAGCACCCGCCTCTGACGGTAAGACTGTGTATAGCAGGCCTAGGCCTGGTGCTGCTAGAATGTATCCTGAGACTGATATACCTCCAATACCAATTACCAAGGAGAGACTTTCGTCGCTGAAAGACCTTGTTCCAAAATCTTGGGATGCTGTAATCGGTGAATTATCTGCGAAATACGGTGTGAATAAAGCATTGGCAGAGAAGGTTTTCGATTCTGACTATCTGGAACTATTCGAAGAGATGGCATCAAGCACGAAAGTGCAGCCAACCTTCATAGCAGCGATACTAACGGAATCGTTGGTAAGTTTGGAAAGAGAAGGTTTGGATTCAAGTGTGATCACTAGTGATCTGATCAAGAATACGTTTATGCAACTTGATAATGGTGCTATTGTGAAGGAATCGATTGTACTGATATTTGAAAAGATAATGAAGAAGGAAGCCACATCCTTAGATGACGCAATTCAAAAACTTGGATTAAAAACAATGGGTGATGAAGAGCTCGAACAAATACTGGATAAGATAGTGCAGGATAACAAACAGATCATAGTAGATAAAGGAAGCAGTTCTATTAGTGTACTAATGGGCATGGCAATGAACATTCTACGTGGAAAGGTTGATGGCCAGAAGGTCAATGCGGTATTAAAGCAAAAGATCGAAAATGTCATGAACGGTTAAAAAAGGTTTTATACATCTGTGCGATTTCAAGTGGCATATGTCATCTAACAACGTTAAGATCAAGGTCAAATTTGGTGTGAACGAAGTTGAAATCGAATCTCCTCTTGGTTCTATCCGTGACGCAGTTGATGCTATACCTAGTATAATCAGAAATTTGGGGAGTAATGTAAAGATAGCTGAAAATGTTACGGCGGAACTTACTGAACAGGTTAATGCCGTACAAACAAAAGCGCTTGTCGATGTACCTGAAATAAAGATAGAAAAGGGCGATTCGTTGAGTGACATGATAGTGAAGATGTTCAAGGATTCATGGGGAAAGCACTCAAAAAGACTATCGGATGTTAGGCAGGCACTTGAGACATACGGTTTATCGTATCCAAAGCAATCTGTAGCAGTTACTCTCATGAGACTGGCTCAGAATGGTAAACTACGACGTTTCAAAGGCAATGATGGTGAGTTCGTGTACACAGCAGCAAGCACTTTGTTCTCAGATGGACAGCCAGTCACTAGTGATTTACAGGCTAATGATGGTGAGGCGCAATAAGACATGTCAGAAAGTAGGAACGTGAACGTTGTCGTAACGTATGGTGAAACCAAGGTAGAGTTCAAAGGTGCACCAGAAACCGTGATGGAATCGTTGCTAAGGTTCCTTGCAAAGGAGATCCCGAATATTGATCTAGCAAAGAAGATTTCTTTGAACTATCAGGCATCTGAACTGATCGACGTGTATTCTGATTTTGTGAAGATAACACCTGAAGGTCCAAGAGTAATAACAGAAGGAAAAAAACTGAGCGATAAAGAGCTTATCGCGCTTCAGTTAGTTGCATGTAAGATAGCTAATGAACTGGGAAAAATAGATAGTGTTGATATGTCAGCACAAGACCTGCAGGCATCTACAGCATTGAATCCTAAATCTATAAGTTCTAGGCTAAGTGAGCTTGTGAAATCAGGCTATGTACAGAAGGAGAATGACGATAGGGGAGTACAGTATAGGATAACAACCCAAGGTATACACTGGTTGAATTCAACATTAGTTAAAAAAGTCAAGTCTTAACTTCTGGAGGTCTTTTTTGTATGTATCTGTATGCACGCATGGTGCCAGTTCTTGTAAGCATATTTTCTCTAACAAGATCTGTTAAGGAGTGCGATACAGCTGTTCTGTCATAATTATATCCACGTCTTGACAGTTCTTCGTGCACATCAGCAAGACTTCTTTCTGTAGTGAACCACCCTTCCGACCATAATGTTTCTATCAATCCTTTGCATGTTGCAGAACCCCGTGGCTGTTGCTTCCTTTCAGAGATCATAGATGGTGTTTCTGTAGCTGCACCCTCCATGCCCGATAGAACGTTTTCTACTACTTGTTTTACTTTATCTTCTGGGCAAGAGATTTCGATCTCCCATGAACCCTTCTTGAGTTTCACTTTCACTACGCTAGAGTCGCTCATCTTTTCACCTTGTTGCTGATCATATTGCGCATGTTGCGCAACATTTATAGGCAACATGTAATGTATATTGTTGAACAACATGCACACGCAATTAAACCTTCCTCCACAGTTAGAAATGATTGATTTAAGTGAAATAACGAACAGGTTTGATAAAGCGATAAACGCAGCATTAACGCCGAAACTCGACGCTTTAATCGGAAAGCAGGTTTTGTTCAGTTCTGATGAAAAGGAGTTCAGCCCGCTGGAAGGTTGGGAGCCAAAAAACTATTTTGTAAATATAAACACGATAAATGCAATAAACGAAACCGCTACTGTTGCGGCAATAGATTCAAGCTGCATGTTCATAGGCGAAACTGCTGATGGTTCGATCTATTCTGCTAAATGTGGTTTGACTATAGCATGCATGGGCAAGCCTGTTATGCACTTCAAGATTGGACCTATGCTTTTTTACATAAATGACGACATAATTAGTTCTTGCAACATAGATGAAAAATTATGGAAGTTTGTTCTGTTTGACACGGCTACGGCCAAACGTATGATCAGGATCAGAATTGAGCGCATAATGCAGAATGAAATTTGCAGGTTACTTACAAACGCACTCATACTTGTTGATGGTTCACTCAAAAGATCTATGTTTGAAGACAGGCAGAATGGGTTCAATAACATACTACGTAATTGCAAAACCAATGGAAACCAGTTAGTTGGAATAAGTAAGACTACAAGGCTGAAAGTTCTTGAACAGCTTGCGTCGTTACTGATGCGAAACCGTGATGCTTGTTATATCGATGTCTCATTGATTGTAAAGAGTCTGGTTAGCAATGTTATAGGTAAGCCATTGCTAGCCAAACTTAGCGCAGATGGATTGGTGCTGAGGGTAGATGTATTAGACGATCCTACTGAACCATTAGGCAGGTTAGTTACAAATGATATTATCACGAATGGCTATCCAGAAACACTAAGGCTTGCACACCATGTTTCTATATTTACAAGAACTGAAATGACTTGCCTAAAGAGCTTCATACTAAGCAAGTTTGGCGCAAAGGAGATGATGTGTGAAGACGTAAGAAGAACCTTGTTGGGAGCATTTTTGTGATTGTATGAGAATAGTCAGCAAGGAAGGCAATGAGCTAGTTCTTCTTGCAATAACAGATGATGCGGTAGAGAAAGGGGATTATCTTGTTATTGAAGATGCCAAGAGTAAACGCAAACTGGTAATTCAGGTATATGACGAGGAGTATCTAAGCATACCATCGCTAATACAGGATATTGTGAAAGATGAGGTTGTAAAGGCTTCAAGCAGAGAAGGTCTTCATGATCCTCTGAACATAAGTAATCTTTCTATGATGGTTAGAGATGCTAGGTTGTTCAGGTGTAAGATTAGGGCTACGATAGCTAACGGCAAGTTAAGCAGCAGTGTTTCATGGTTGCCATCTAGAGTTGATTCGAAGATAACCAAGTTGAAGATATCTGAACTTGATGCTTTGCTGGGAAGGGAAGGTGTGTTTCCGATAGTCATCGGTGAAACAAGTGATAACGAACAGTTCAGGATCTATGCTGAAGATCTTGATGGCAAGTTAAATGTAATAACAGGCAAGAAAGAATCTGGAAAATCACATCTTGCAAAGACGTTGGTTAAAAAACTCGTCGACCATGGTGCGTTTGTTATCGTCTTTGATCTTAATAATGAATATGCTGGACTTGCGTGGAATAGAGATGGCACACCAAGCACTATAAACGAGCGTGTTATCATGCTTGAACCTGGCAGTGGGTTAAGGTTCAGCCTAGATTACGTAGGTAAGGGTGCCATTGCGAATATGTTAAAGCATGCGCTAGATATGCCTGCTGCGTCGATGCGTGAATTCTTCAGGATATGGGACTGGCTAAATGCGAAAAACTCGTTAGGAATAGAACGGTTAAGCAACGCAATAACCAACTGGGACATCAACGAACTTGTGAGAGATGCTCTAGTTTCTAGGTTGTATTCTATACAGGCCTCAAAACTCTTCACCGATGATCATACTAAATCATGCAGGTTCGAAGAAATAATCAAACATAACAAGAACGGTGTAGCGCTAGTCGTTGGCATGGGCAAAACATCTCCTATAGTAAGAAGAATGATCGTGGAGCTTGTGCTCAGCAAACTGATAGAGCTTTTAGAACGCGGTAATATTCCA
>CAYJTD010000109.1:0-5733 GCA_964372525.1 uncultured Nitrosopumilales archaeon
AAGAAGCCCTTCAAGTCGTAAAAGAATTAGGTTATCCTGTAATCATAAGAGTAGCATACACATTAGGAGGTAAAGGTGGCGGCGTTGCACATAACGAGTATGAATTGTATGAAATAGTTCAACGAGGATTAGCTTTAAGCATGGTTCATCAAGTTTTGATAGAAGAATATATCGGTGAATGGAAGCAGATAGAGTATGAAGTAAAGCGTGATCATCAGGGAAATAGCGTTATTGTTTGCAATATGGAAAATGTGTTAGGAATGAAGGTGCACACAGGGGATAATATTGTCGTCGCACCTTCGCAGACATTGAACAACTACGAATATCACATGCTCAGATCTGCAGCCCTTCGTGCAACAAAAGCATGTAACATTATTGGTGAATGTAACATACAGTTCGCATTATCAACAACATCTAACACATACTACGCTATAGAGATAAACCCCCGTCTATCCAGATCGTCTGCTCTAGCATCAAAAGCAACTGGGTATCCACTTGCGTATATGACTGCCAAGATACAATTAGGCTATACACTACCTGAATTGTTGAACCAGATAACTAAAGTTACAACTGCGTGCTTCGAGCCCTCCTTAGACTACTTGGTTGTAAAGTTCCCTAGGTGGGATTTCAAGAAGTTCGAGATGGTTAAGAGGAAGATCAGAACACAGATGAAATCAGTAGGCGAGGTGATGGCAATTGGCAGGAATTTCGAAGAGGCTATTCAGAAAGCGGTTAGAATGCTTGACATAGGACATGATGGTCTAACGCCTGACATTAATGGAAGTACGCAGGTAGAAGAGTTAGAAGAGAAACTACTGAATCCAGATGACGAGATAATGTTTACTGTTATTGAAGCATTGAAAAGCGGTCTCAGCATAGAAAGGATAAGCAAAGTATCATCAATTGATCCATGGTTTGTTGCAAAGCTTGCCAACATAGTTGAGATGGAAAAGAAACTTATCAAATCAGAACTTAATGCCGATCTAATAAGGGAAGCAAAACGTCTAGGATTCTCTGACAAACAAATTGCCAAGTGTATTGGCATGGAAGAAGTAAGAGTAAGGGAGTTCAGGAAGCAGGCTAACATTATACCTGTAGTGAAGCAGATCGATACACTAGCTGCTGAATGGCCAGCAAAGACAAACTACCTCTACCTAACATATGGAGGTGATACAGACGATCTGGTATTAGAACGGGACAGCAGCAGGGTGATTGTACTTGGCGCAGGTCCTTACAGGATCGGTAGCAGTGTAGAGTTCGATTGGGGAACCGTGAACATGGTATGGGGTTTGAAAGATAACGGTGTGAAGGAAGTGTCTGTAATTAATTGCAATCCTGAAACTGTTTCTACCGATTATGATATATGCGATAGGCTGTACTTCGAGGAACTTACACATGAACGTGTATTGGATATTTACGAAAAAGAAAAAGCTGATGGAATAGTAACGTGTGTAGGTGGACAGACAGCTAACAACCTTACACCCAAACTTGCAAAAAATAAAGTGAAGATAATAGGTACCAGCAGCGAAGATGTAGACAAAGCTGAGGACAGATCTAAATTTAGCAACTTGCTCGATCAGTTGAACATAAAACAGCCTGCCTGGCAGAAATTTGCAAACTTGGACGAAGCAAAAACATTTGCAAAAGATGTTGGATACCCTGTTCTCGTACGACCTTCTTATGTTCTGAGCGGAGCAGCTATGAAAGTAGTATGGGATGAAAGTCAGCTGAAGCAGTATCTCACAGAGGCATCAGATGTAAGCCCCGAATATCCTGTTGTAATAAGCAAGTTCATGTTAGGCGCATTAGAAGTTGAGGTTGATGCTGTTTCTAACGGGAAGGAAGTAGTGATTGGTTCAATAATAGAGCATATAGAAACTGCCGGCATACATTCTGGCGATGCAATGATGGTTATACCGCCTTGGCGCCTGAGTAGAAAGATAGTAGAGACGATAACTGATTATACAAACAAGATCGCTAAAGCGTTGAAGATAAAGGGTCCGTGTAACATACAGTACCTTGTAAGAGACGACAATGTGTATGTCATAGAGTGCAACGTTAGGGCTTCACGGTCCATGCCATTTGTATCAAAGTTTGTAGGGTTGAACTTGATTGCACTGGCTGCAAGGATAATGGTCGGCAAACCAATTCCCAAAGGAGTGCATGATGCATGGTTGCATACCAAAGGATTTGGGATCAAGGTCCCACAGTTCTCCTTCATGCAGCTAGAAGGCGCAGATATCATGCTAGGCGTTGAAATGCAGTCAACAGGAGAGGTGGCGTGTTTTGGTACCACATTCTACGATGCACTTTCAAAAGCATTGATTGCAGCTGGGTATTCTCTATCAACAAAAGGTACTGCATTGATCACTGTAGGTGGCTTGGAAATGAAGAGCAACATACTTCCAATGGTCTCTATACTTAAATCGATGGAATTTAACATGCTTGCAACAGAACACACAGCAGAGTTTCTAATAGAAAATGGATTCAATGACACAAAAGTTGTGTACAAGCTCAGTGAGCCAGATAGGGATCCAAATATAATCAAGCTACTTTACAACAAGGAAATAGATTTCATAATAAATATTCCAAATACATCTACGATTGAAAAGTATGTGGGAATGCTCTATGATGAATACCAGATCAGAAGGAAGGCTGTTGAGATGGGGCTGCCTGTTCTCACAACGCTAGAATCTGCGAACTCATTCGTGAAGACACTAGAATGGCTTGCAATAAACGAGCCAAGCATAAGTGTCCTGCATGGGTATATGCAGTTGCATGATTAGCTTTATTTTGTTCTGTATTATTCGATAATAATCTTAAGATCTTCTCGTTCTCGACCTTATAGCGAGAATTTTGATTCTGGTGCGTTCTCGGGATATTTGAAAGGTTGGTGCAATTCGGGAGCTAACGAGAAAGACCCAGAGTATGCCATGCCATGCCATGCAGTTCCTGCACCCTTTCATTTGCCATTATTGAATTCCTGATAAATTACTATAGCATTCATGCATTCATTGTATGTAACATCAATTAATTTACAATACTTGCAAGATCAATGCTTGGTACGAAAAAGCTGCCGCATGTTAGTATAGAGGGGGGGAGGGGTATGTTTTTCCCTATTCAATGTTCAACATTGGTGTTCAACACCTTGAATTATCTATTATTGTATATTAACTTACTTTGAATTATTTCATCCATATCACATATCTGTCCATGCATGCGAACGATGAGAACAGAAATGTGTGAAGAGCTCATCAGTATCATACTACCATAAGATGCTAAGGGGTTCTTTTGATAAATTTGGATTTAGCATATGTAAATTAAACAAAATAATGATGGTTTGTAATGATTCATTTTAGCTCTCGAATTGCACCGATGAACAAGGACTCCCTAGAATGCACCAGAATCAAAATTATTTATGTTTTTATGTGCTGTTATTCAAATACATCCCATTTCTGGTAGCAAAGATTCGTTGCCAACGATAGAACCATCAAGCGTTAACACAATCGCACTCTCAACACTTTCTGTCGTTTTCTTTAGTATGGGCGAAATGGATTTTTTGTAACGTGTACTTGCCATGGAGTAATAGAAGTATTTGTTGAAGCTAGGCATTACTACTATGTCGAGGTTTCCTTTACTCTTGCTGAATAAATCATGTTTGTCAACTTTCAGGTAGACCCATACTCTCTGTCCACTTATCGAGCTTCCTCGCCTCAAAAATACAGGATGAACATGACCCATGATGAGGCGATTTATGGAAGCGCCTGTCTTGCTAGGCATAGTATGCCCATGCACCAATAGTGTATCGTCTAACTGCATGCCTTTACCGCTCATCATTCTAACATCACTTGGCACGAGATGTCTTATGTTGCCATCGTGATTACCTGGCACAAGGAATACTTTTATCATCTTCGATAACTGTTGCAGAAATTCTGGAATGCTTTTCCATTCTGACCTAGTTATGGTATGTACACTGCTTTTGATATCTCCAAGCAGAATCATCGCATCAGGGTTCTCTTTTTTTATTATGGTGGATAATTCATCAAGCATCTCTTCAACATATGTATCGGAACTTATGTTGATACCCCGTGCAATTAACTCACTTTCAAATCCTATATGCAAATCCGATATTACTGCATACTTTTGATCTGCTTCCAAAAGTAGAGCAGGATAAGGGTGTATTAATTTCATCTTTGCCATAAAGGTAATTAAATCAAGGCAAGATAAAGCCGTTATGCGAAACACTAGAGTACAGAAAGTAGCGAAGATCGCATTGGGAAAAGGCGTCAAATTGCACTCATTCAAGCCATCGAACAGGGAGGTATGGACAGTTGTAGGCAAGGATAATGAGTATTGGGTAGATCCAGAAAACAATTTCTGTTCATGCAAGGATTACTACTTTCAAACTTTAAGTGGGAAGGAAAAATGTTATCATCTACAGGTAATAGATGTTGCGAAAAAAAAGAATCTAGTAGATTTGGTAGAGTTCAGCGACGATGAGTATCTAACATTCCTTAAAGCACTGATTAACGATATGTTTCTGTCAGTTATAAAATGAGTAATACTTTTATCTCTATCACTAAAGCCATACTTCATGCCAGAATTAAAGATTGGAGATAAGGCGCCAGATTTTAGCGCTGAAACAACTGAAGGGAAGGTTAGTTTGAGTGATTATAATGGTAAGAATTTGATTATCTACTTTTATGTTAGAGATCAAACACCTGGTTGCACTATGCAATCTTGTAGTTTAAGAGATGGAATACAAATGATAAAAGAGCAGGATGCTGAAGTGCTGGGTGTTAGTGTAGATGATCTGGAAGCACATAGAAAGTTCAAAGAGAAAGAGAATCTAAATTTTCCTCTTTTAGCTGATACTGATTACAGCATAAGCAAAGCTTTTGGAGCATTCAATGAAGAACGACAGATGTCAAAAAGAATGACATTCATCATAGACAAGAATGGCATAATCAAGCACATATTTCCCAAAGTTGATGTGAGAGCTCATGCGGAAGAGGTCGTAGAAGCGTTAAAGACAATGAAGTAGAGTGAATGGCATGTCTAGCGTGTTAATAGTTGGGAATGGTGGAAGAGAACATGCTCTTGGTTGGAAGTTAAGTCAAAGCTCTCATGTGAAAAAAATATTCTTTGCATCTGGCAATGGTGGTACTGATGAAAATATACCGATCGCACCAAATGAAATTGATAAACTTGCGGAATTTGCCAAAAAAAACAAATGTTTCACTGTTATCGGACCGGAGGAACCACTTTCAAAGGGTGTTGTAAATTCATTTGAAAGTAACAACTTACCTATATTTGGTCCTAGCAAGGAAGCTGCAGAACTTGAAGTCAGCAAGGTGTGGGCAAAAAACTTCATGAAGAAATACGGGATACATACTGCTAACTTCAAAACATTTAGCGATATCGAACAAGCAAAAGACTACGTACAAAAAAGTGACAAACGACTAGTCATAAAAGCAGATGGACTTGCTGCTGGCAAAGGGGTAATTGTATGCAGCTCAAAACAAGAAGCATTTGATGCTCTAGAACGGATAATGACCAAAAAGGAATTTGATGATGCTGGTAACAATGTCGTTGTAGAAGAACGGCTTGATGGCGAAGAAGCCTCTTTCATAGCCATGACAGATGGTAAAACGATAATACCATTGGCATCAAGTCAGGATCATAAGAGAATTTACGTTGGTGATAAAGGACCTAATACTGGTGGTATGGGCG
>CAYJTD010000110.1:0-820 GCA_964372525.1 uncultured Nitrosopumilales archaeon
AATTCAGAACTTTTTCTTAATAAAATCGCTATGTCGAGATCCCTAGATGTCCTGTTCCTTCCATATACGTTTACGGGAAATGCGCCTATAGCCATATACCTGATTCTTTTCTTGTTTAAAGCAGAAAAAATATCTACAGCTGTGTCTAAAACGCCTTTCGGCAGAAACGATATACCGCTTGTTTCTGACTTCCTGAAAGACTTGCCGATTTTAGCCATCCTGATCAGCTTTATTACAACTCTATTAAATGAGTTCCTGCTGCATACTTTACTTTATCCTCTGCCGCTTAATTTGGAGACAGGATCTTAGGAATGGTGTTGTGCCATAAGACCAAACAGGCGCATTAATATAACTTCTTTATATAGGCCCCCTAGATTGCTAAAAACGCAAGGGAAGATTGGAAATTACTTCAAGCATTTATTGAAGCATTATGATGATACGTCGATCAATGTAAGTAAACTAATATTTTAGTATACAAATCATACTTAACAAACACAAAGAATTGTTTATATCATCTGTTCACACTAGTTACCGTGATAAGAACAATGAAAAAACAATACACACTAACAGTAAAAGGTAAGGTCAAGCAAGTAAGATGCAGAGAATTCGTGGAGGATATGTGCAAGCGATTGCTTGTAGGCGGAATAATATACGATGTGGGAGACTACGAATCAAAGATATTATGCGAAGTAGAAGGAGCTGTGGCTGATAAGTTCTGTCAATCGCTAAAGGAATACAGACCGCTTGAAATAACGGAAACAAGGATTGAGGAAGGCATACAGCTTCCATACCCGTTGCGTATAGGTGTACCTGTATGATG
>CAYJTD010000110.1:830-5671 GCA_964372525.1 uncultured Nitrosopumilales archaeon
GCACACAAATCCGTAACTAGAAGACGAAAAATCACAAAGACTATGTCTAGAGATGAGGCTCATTCGTATCTTATGAATCTAGCAGCACGATTGAAAGTAGATCTAAGAGAATCTGATATTGAGGAGACCAAGAGAGTGCTGAGCAAGGGCAAGCCATTGTCTACCATTGTTAAAGAGATGCGGGAAAGGTAGTGGAATCAATTTACTTCGATACTTCTGCTTTTGTGAAGCGATTCACCAAGGAACGAGCGTCTGATTTTACTGATATGTTATTTACCGCTTGTAATTCGGGTAAGCTTAAGATACTGATTTCCTCGTGGGTTGTTAACGAGAGCATAGCCGCTATTGATAGGAAATTCAGAAAGAATTACAATATGAGATGGAAGAGAAGCTCCATTTTCGTATATGCGGTTGAGCGAAGGACACATTGATTTGCTACTGTATAAGGGTTAAAATATGCATGTCTAAGTATATCTAATGTGTACCGCAAAAGAAGAAATCAATCCAAAAGGCATGCCAAGGGTTTTAAGAAAGTTCCACGTCAACAATCAGTAGAGATGCAACAGCGCTACCAAAAACTGCATGCAAAGTACCTGTCTCATGCCGATAGCCTCCTTGCTCAAGGTGATTTATCACAGGCCGCAGAAAAGTATTGGGGTGCAGTAGCAGCCATGGTCAAGAAGGTCGCAGCTAAAAGAGGAATTAACCTGCAGACTCACCAATCGATAAGGGACTTTGTCAAGGAGCTGTCTGATCAATACCCAGATATAGACCTGCGAAGTGATTTTGTTACTTCTGGATATCTGCACTCAAACTTTTATGAAGACGGCATGTCCTCGTGGGAGGTCGAAGGTGCTGCGGAGGCCGCAAAGCACCTCATCAAGAAACTAGCGAATTTGTAACAATCAAAATGTATAGAGATCTCTAATTTTTACTGTGCAAAAACATAACCTTCACTTGCAGACAAGATAGTAGTTTATCTGTGTAGCAGGGAGATGTAGAGGTGAATCTAATTCCTAATATTTGATGATGTTCAATCATCACATCAAAAATTATATGGTGACAGCCTCACTTCCACTTTTGCAGGATGTCGCTCCCTCCTCTTTAGTATATTCAATGTCTGCATATATCCAACGGCTATCTTCTGTTCTAGGTAGTATACATTGCTGGAACGGAAACAACGGTAATTTCACCAAATAATAAACAGATTCTAGTTTGTGTTCAAGTTGTTCTGCTTCTTCACCTGTAACTACCCTCTGAACAATCTATGCATGTCACCTCTGTTAATTTAGTAAAAAGAGTAACTTTTGCACTTGTTCAGGTGTAGCACTTTCGATTACTGTATGAAGTTGTTCTTTCTGCTTTAACAATGGATCTTCTTCTACCGTTTCCAAGTCAAGGAATTTTTCACTTCTTCTAAATGCTTCACGCATTTCATTCTCCAGATCTTCTGGTAATCTTCCCTTGTTGGTTGTGTACTGTGCTTCTATCGTTCCTTTATGTCCCATGAAGAACACTCTGAAACTATAGATCATTTCCTTCTTTGCTTCTGATATCAGCAGTTGTGTATCAAAGTAGGCTCTTAGCACATAAGGCCTCCAATTGAATCTAGGTCTAAAGTTGTCCTTTACTATTCTGCATATTCTGTCAGTAGTCATAAACTTCTTACCAGTGTTGGCCAGCCTTGAGTAGCTGTGATCGTGGTCGGGTGCGATTACAGGAGAATCAGCGTTTAGTGCCTCTCCCTTCGCTAATCTGTCATTCAAATATGCTAAAAGTCTTTTTGTTCCGCTCGAAGAAAACATCTTCCTCCCCATCTATCCCTCAATTCACTTGATCTTCCAATTGCTCTCTTGCATGTACTCGAATAATTCTACTATAGTTTTGCACTACTGTCTTAAAATAGTTTAAACATTAACTTAACGCGTGGCAAGCGACATCTATGTAGAAACATCTGGTAATTAATGGATTTTACTCTAAACAAACTCGTATAGCAACGGTCGGCAACCTATTTTTTGAGAAGGTCAAGCAAGGTAATATCGTTGCCCATGTATCTGATTATGTCTTAGTAGAGATCAACCGAACAAAGGATCATGTGAAGAGGGATAAACTTTTGCAATTGCTCAGCCTTTGCAGGCCAGATGCTCCAAGCGGTAAGAGAGTTTTAGAAGTAGCAAGCATTTACGTGCAGAAGGGTATGATACCTGCTAGATACATATTTGATGCGTACCACATCGCCTCTGCAAGCCTTGGAAGCTATGAAGCACTTGTGAGTTGGAATTTTGAGCATATAGTTGGCGAAGACGGAGAAGATGTTGGAAGAGATTAATAGCCAGCTTGACCTAAGCATTCCTAGGTTAAGGATGCCTGAGGTGTATGTATGGTGATCAGAAGCGCGTATAAAAAACTCAAGATAGACGTAGTGGACGAACTGCATTCTATAAGAAAGGGTCTGGCCAAAACTACAGAACATGAAATACATCAAGAGGCTAGAGAAGTAAGAAAGAGTATTGTTAAACTTAAGAGTAAAAAGGCCAAGTGAATATTTCATTATTACCATATTTCCTAGCCATAACCCATACTCTGGAAACTCATTCCTTGCCATCGCATTTATTATATCATGAATGCCTAGCGAACTTTTCCGTCTCAAAGGATAGGAGAACCATGTTTGATAGAGATAGACAGCAAGGGTAAAGCATTATTCGTAAAACCTGTTTCAAGACAGAAAGCTAAAGAATTGGGCTGGAAAGAGCGCAGGAGAGGCACGTAGAGAATTAAGATTCAGTCTAGTCTAGCAGATAAAACAAGTACAAATATTATAAATTAGCTGTTGGTAGTTAAGGCGATGTCCTTTCTGTAAGCTGCCATTAAGATTCTAGAAGAGGCTGGAAATTATAACTAAGCTAAAGTATCTTAGCCAGCGCAGTATGGTAAAGATGCATTGAAAGTTAGATTGGCAGCGGGGAAGGAGCTATAACTTAGTCTGTCTGCATCTTCAAGCCTTGCCAGTTTATCCTGCGTATGGTACCCTTACTACTTACAAGCAGAATCTCCAAGGATAACTTCTTACTTGCTATCCATGGAACCTTCCTCCTTACAAGCTCTTCATAGGTTTCAGGTAAGGCTATGGCATACTTGGCATACTTCTGCCTTGTAACCTCTGAACTATTTCTCCTAAAGCACTCCCCGCAATCAACTTGGCATATTCTCAATAGATCAATTCCCTACTGTTCTAACGTTCTTAGGAGGCAATGCTAAAAGATACTATACCCTAGCCTTGTTCATATCTTTAATGTTCATGTGTAATAACCCAAACGAGTATAGGCATCTAACCTATTGGTGCAACAGGTAAGCACTATGTTGTTATTCAGAGACAGTTAACTGGCAATCCTGATCTGCCTACAGCGATCAGAGTTCTAGTTCTTACACCTGTAGGCAAAGCTACAAAGGTTGCAGAGAGTAGAAAATATGGGTTAAAGAAATCACAATATCATAAGCGCTGACTTAAACCGTCAATACACGTATCGAATCTACGTTCAGAATGTCACGCTGATGCGTTGGATTCTCTATAATCCTTAACATCTTTTCTACGTTAATTGGTACTTGTACCTCGCTTACACTCTTGTGACTAGATTTCTTTCTTTGCACATATTGATGGGCAAACGATCTGCTTATAGAACGTGTACCAGCAAAGTCAACAATCACCTTGTCTGTTGGCAAACTTTCTAGCCAGTCGAAGAACGAATCTGCTACATCCCTCAATGCTAGATCCCTGGATACCTTTTCTGTAATACTAACAGTAAAGGACTCATTGTTGCTCATAGTAAAATTAGGTAACATATCTGTATATATCACTTATGGATGCCGAACTAGGTGCTCTTAAGCATACGAGAGTGCCCTTCAGCTTGTTTGGTTCTGAGAGTCTGAACCCAAGACTGTCTTTTGTATTGATATGAACAGCTCCTGAACCAGATACAATAAGCACCTGGCCACCAGCATCCTCAACAAACATCTCTGTAGTTGTTCGTAACCCGAAACCCCTTCCACTTTCATCTCGTGAAGAAAGACCACTAACAGCGTCAAATATTGCCTTGTAATGATCCTCTTCATTATACTTCCAACCATGCAGATCAAAACTACCTGCTATGGTTATGCCGTTATCATAAAATCCAAGTTCAATGAATCCTTTTGTACCGTAATTCTGAGCCATAACCATAGCTCTCTGAAAGTGCGAATGTTGGTATATGTTATCTACAAGTTCACCTACAACATAAGCAAAGGCATCTTCACTGGCATTAAAGAAACCTTGTTTCTCTCTTAATTCGTATATGCTCTCCAGAACTGCACGACATTCAACAGCATTATTTGGCAAAAAAACTAGGGGTATGTATGATTTATTGGTAGCACTCTTCAGGTCTTTTCCAAGGATAGTTAGTAGATAATTTGCAACGTCGGGGTTTGCAGGTTCTATTAGTCTGGCTTGCTTACTTTGCAGAATAAGGTCTAATAGTGGTAACAGGGTGGCTGGGTAGAAAAAAGATGCATCACTTAAATCAATGGTATTCGATGCATGGAATGCAGCTCTATAACTACAAAATTCAAGATAATTCCTGAATAACTCAGGATATGCAGGAGATACCATCTACTCAATAGTTGATTGAAAGTACTTCACTTAAGTATTTCTTAGGTTCGAAAGTAATCTCAATCCTTACTACCCTACCCTGCCTTACCTTGATTTTCATACCTATAACTGCAAGGGGGATCCTAGAATTATTCGTAAAACCTATTTCAAGACAGAAAGCTAAAGAATTGGGCTGGAAAGAGCGCAGGAGAGGCACGTA
>CAYJTD010000111.1:0-5651 GCA_964372525.1 uncultured Nitrosopumilales archaeon
TGATGGTGGAGATATCCAAATCTGTTGATAATGAGGTTGGCGATGGTACCACATCAAGTGTGATTCTAGCTGGAGCCTTGATAGAAAAAGCTGAAGAATTGATTAACAAAGATGTACATCCAACAATAATTGTAGATGGGTATAGGAAGGCGTCTATTAAGGCAATTGAAATAATGGATAAACTTGCAGAAAAAGTGGAACCAAAAGACAAATCATGGTTACTTAAAATCGCCAAAACAGCTATGCAGACAAAACTTGTATCAAAAGAAGCTGATACCTTAGCAAACGTCATCACAAATGCTGCATTACAGGTTGCCGAGGAAGTTGGTGGCAGTTTCAGGGTTGATATTGACGATGTTAAAGTTGAGAAGAAAGCAGGTGGATCACTACGGGATACCAATCTGATAAAGGGCATTATACTTGACAAAGAAGTGGTTCACGGAGGCATGCCTAAACGCGTAGAAAAGGCGAAGATCGCACTACTGAACGCACCGCTCGAAATTGAGAAGACAGAATTTGATGCAAAGATCAGCATCTCAAGTCCAGATCAGATGAAAATGTTTCTGGACGAAGAGAACAGGATGCTCAAAACTATGGTCGATCAGGTTACACAGACAGGTGCGAATGTGGTTGTATGCCAAAAGGGAATTGATGATATAGCACAACACTACCTAGCAAAGGCAAACATACTTGCAGTAAGAAGAGTCAAGGAAAGTGATATGGTGAAGTTATCCAAAGCAACGAAGGGTAGAGTTGTTACTATCTTGGAAGATCTAACAGCTGATGATTTAGGAGCAGCAGACGTTGTAGAAGAACGTAAGGTAGAGACTGATAAATGGGTATTCATAGAGGGATGCAAGGATCCTAAGGCAATTACAGTAATGGTAAGAGGTGGTTCTCAACGAGTGGTTGATGAGGCAGAACGCTCAATCCATGATGCATTGATGGTGGTCAAGGATGTAATGGAGAAACCAGCCATAGTTGCTGGTGGAGGAGCACCAGAGGCATATACAGCATCACAACTGACTAAATGGTCAAACAAGCTTTCAGGCAGGGAGCAGTTAGCGGTTCAGAAGTTTGCAGAAGCATTGGAAACAATTCCATTAATTCTGGCAGAGAATGCAGGCATGGATCCTATTGATGTAATAACTGAATTAAGAGCCAAACAAAGCAAGGGAGAGAAATGGACTGGTGTTGATGTAAGAAACGGCAAGATCGCTGACATGCATAAGAGCGATATCGTGGAACCGCTAGTCGTAAAGGAGCAGATAATCAAATCTGCAACAGAAGCTGCAAGTATGCTACTACGCATAGATCATGTGATAGCATCGTCAGGCTCTAAGGAACCAGCTGGACCTCCAGGAGGCATGGGTGGAATGGGTGAGATGTAAATAAACCCACTATTTTCTTTTTAAAGTTCTAACTTTATCACGTCTTTAATCCACGAACCAGTTTCTTTACCTCTCAGCAATCTTTCAAAATATTCTTTCCAAGATAATTTACCGTAAGCGTTACACCAAGCACCATAATTTTGCTTCAACACTTCATATGCTAACATATGGTATTTACAGAAATCTTCTGATTCTGCCTTTCTCTTACAAGCTTGGCATGTAGCCATGAGCGCATCGATATATTCATTTAATTTATAAAAATTTTGATATTATGTCTATTAATTTACCATTAATCGTGGTTACTACAGAGTAAACGCAATTTTAAGAACAAAAAGCGCAATTATTAACTCACGCGATAATATCAAATTATATTAATAGATGGTAGTAATCAGGTGTATGCAAATTAGCAGGGTAGTTTCCATCACCAGCATAATTTACCTGATATTCATATTCGCCTTTGCCTCTGGATCTATAAATGCATTGATAGAAGGTGACAGAACCCAACAACAATTCCTTCTGGTTCCGGACAGAGCAACACAGACGATGACAGAGGCCGTACTTAGCTCTATGATCTTTTTCTTTGGTCTTGCAGGTATTTACTTCATTCACAGATCAACCAAACCACAGACAGCAAAGACACAGAAAGTACTATTCATAGCAGGTTTCGCGATCATGGCAATAGCACTTTTGGCAGGTTTTCTGATACTGCAATTCAAGTTGCAATAGGTATCTGCTCTTTCGTCAACAACAACTTCATTGAATCGCCGTTCAATTCCTGATGCTTAAGCAAATTAATTGCTAGGTTACCCCCCAACAGATCTGCATCCAGTATAACACTGCTTTTAGACTCGATCAGTCTTTTGCTTGCTGGCGCTAAAATCCACTCCGTTGTTTTCCTATGTCGTATCATGCTAGTTACCAGTAATCTGCTATCAAATCTATTGCCATGATTCAGCAAAAGCGAAACATACGAACTTAGCAAGTGATTCAAAGAGCCGATCTTCATTTTATCATATAGATGATAAAAAGAATTGAGCGAGTCTATTACAACGAGAGCAACACCTGAGTTTATCTTCGCACAGATATCTACAAGCATTTCCTCGAACTCGTTCGCAGCAGGCAGATATATCAGCAGCTCGTTAGCATCAGAAAAAGTAAAGATACCATTTCTAACATACGATGTAAAAGCAGTATCAAAATCTACGTATATTACATCGCCGGCGTTTAAAAATTCAGATACAACACTGCTAGTAAAACATAACTTTGAAAACGGTTCGGTAAATAGGAGTGAATTAAGACCCTTTCTATCAAGCAAAAATTGCATGTCAGAAGTTTCTATTTCAATAATCTTTGACAGTGACGCGGCTTTCCTGATATCGTCGAGACTCTTAAATGCCACATGAATCCTAGCTCAAGGTGATATAATAATGGATATTGACGCTAACATACTGAAAGAAGATTTTCCAATAATGAAGAAGGTCGCTTACATGAACAACGCATCATACACACCCGTACCCTTTTACAGCATAAAGGCAATGACAGACTTTCTTGTAGAATGTTCAGTCAATGGACCGGATTCACCAATGGTTATCGATGAAATAGAGAAGAGAGCAAGTGAAGCAAGGAATGAGATCGCTAAATTGCTTAATTGCAGCATAGATGAGGTGGTATTAACACAAAGTACTACAGACGGTCTGAATTATGTTGCCAACGGTCTTCAGTGGAAGAAGGGAGAGACTGTAATTATAAGAGATGGTAACCACGAGCACCCTGCAAACTACATCCCCTGGCTCAGATTGAAAAAGAAAGGTGTTAGGGTAAAGAAAATGAAAATAGACGATAGTGGTTTTTTTAATATCAAAGAGCTCAAGGAAGCAATAGACAAAGACAAAAACAAAAAAACAAAATTAGTTGTCCTTAGCCATGCGTTATTCAACACCGGTTCAATAATGCCAGTAGAAGAGATCGGAAGAATAACTTCAAAAAAGAAGGTTATGTTCTGTCTAGATGCAGCACAGACTGTTGGATGCCTGCCCGTGGATGTCAAGAAGATTAGATGTGACTTTGCAGCCTTTCCTGGTTCAAAATGGCTCTGTGGCCCACTAGGTAGCGGTGTATTTTATTGCAACAAAAAGGCATCAGAAAATATCGAGCCCCTACAGAGTGGAGGGGAGTCGGTCTTTGTACTGGACGATGAAAAGATAGCATACAAGGATATGCCTGACAGAATGCAGGCAGGCTTCAGAAACTGGGTAGGTATGGTTGGACTGACGGCTTCCATACAGTTTATCATGCGTTTAGGTATACACAATATCAGGAAAAGGAATATGGAGCTTGCAAATATGTTAAGGGAGGAGCTAAAGAAGATGCAACATGTTACTATCTATGGACCAGAGGAGGAGAATAACCGTACAAGCATAATATCATTCAATGTGAACAAAGTCGAGGCACATGATGTAGTTAAGAGACTGGAAGAAAACGGAATCATATTTGCAAAAAGGGATATTTCCAAGAAGAGGATTGTTAGAGCATCTCCGCACTTCTTCAATCGTGCTGGAGAGATACAAAAAGCAATAGAAATTATCAAAAAATTACAGTGATTTTGGCGTACCTTGGCCTTCTATGACTATCATAGTTAACGTCGATCGAACTTTATCTATCCTTCTAACCTTCCACGTTATCGTTTCCCGTAGCTTGTCCATCGAATCTGCAGATAGCTTCACTATTATATCATATACACCGTAAACGCCACTAACTTCCACAACATCAGGAAGTTTCTTTATCTCTTTAATTATCTCCTCTTCTGAGCCCAGATCGCAGTTGATCAATACATATGCAGTTGGCATGCATCTAGGGACAGAATATCGATATTTAACTTCTTCTACCAAAACTTGATAAATATATATGATAATAAAATATTTGCATGAAGGTTATCGATTTAACACAGACAATACGTTACAATATGCATACCTTCGAATCATACCCAAAACCTCTAACCATTCCTTGGGCGAAAATGGATATTCATGGATACGAATCAGAGTTGATCTTCATGAGTTCACATACAGGTACACATATGGATGCTCCCTATCACTTTTTCAAAAAGGGAAAGAGAATAAACGAGATTCCTGTAGAGACTTTTGTCACAGATGCATTTTTACTCAAGTTGAAGAAGCGAACAAAAGAATACATCATGAAGGATGATATAGTAAACTTTGAAAGAAAAGCAAGGATCGGCAAAGGCAACGCAATAATATTTTCAACAGGATGGGAAGAACATGCTAATAGAAATGATTACCTAACTGGCAACCCCGGATTGTCTAAAGAAGCAGCAGAATATCTTACAACCAAGAAAGTAAGCATGGTAGGCATTGATTCTGCTAATATAGATCATCCAAACGCAACCGATTTTGTGGCTCATAATGTACTTTTACCCAAGGGAGTGCTGATCGTAGAAAACCTCTGTAATTTGAAAAAGATAAACCAAACAAAGTTCAAACTTGTAGTGTTGCCATTAAAGATCGAGGGGGCCACAGGTTCTCCTGTAAGAGCCATAGCATTGTTATAGTTAACCATTCTTCTTATTTGCAAGTATGTTACTGTTAAACGATATAAAGGAACCTGTCTTCCACTGCTGACTTGCTTAACTTGCCTATTACTGGAATCGGGTAACCACATGAACTGCAGCAGTTATTGTCATCCAGATTCCATTTACTGATACTATATCCAAACCTGCCGATAACAATATTTTTGCATTCCGGGCAGTAGGTATGCTCATACTTGTGCCCTGGAATGTTACCAACATAAGCGTATTTGATGCCCTCTTCTTTGGCAATTTTGTAGTGTTTCTCCAATGTCTCAACAGGCGTTACTGGCAGATTCATCATCTTGTAGTCAGGATGGAATCGCAGAAAGTGCACCGGTGTGTCAGGACCTAATTCATCATAAACAAATCTGCAAAGCTTCCTTGCAGCTTCTAGGTCGTCACCAACTTGCGGTATAATAAGATCGGTGATTTCAACATGTACGTTTGTTTTATCCCTTATTTCCCGTAAAGTATCGAAGATCGGTTGAGGGTCTGGTACTCCAATATATCGCCTAGTAAATTTCGTCTCAGCGCTTCCCTTGAAATCAACAGTGATGCAATCAAGGAATTCCTTCATCATGCCCACAGTTTCTGGCGTATCATAACCATTTGAAACAAAGATGTTGAATATACCATTCTTTCTAGCTATAACACCGCAATCCCTTGCAAATTCAATG